>QILJ01000320.1 GCA_003233295.1 Ignavibacteria bacterium
GTAAAATAGACATTGATGGAGTATTTTCTATCTGGAGATATTTATATATAATAGTATTAGAAAATAAAATAACTCTTGTAACCAATACATTCTATTTGGATTACAACTAATACTTAAGGTTATTTTAATTAAACAACTTTAATAAAATAGGAGAAGTAAAAATGAAAAAGCTAATCGCAATTATGGTTGTGTTCTTTTTCGCAGGAACCAGTTTTGCACAAAATATTAGTGGATCGGCGCATGATTTTAGTGGTAAAACATGGAACAATACCGGTGAAATTTGTGTAACATGTCACACACCTCATCAAGCTGATATTTCTGTTGTTGATGCTCCTCTTTGGAATCACGAAGTAACAGCTGCTACATTTCAACCTTACACTAGCGGTACACTTGATGCTACTGTAGGAAATCCAGATGGTTCGTCAAAACTTTGCTTAAGCTGCCATGATGGCACGGTAGCTATTGATAACTTTGGTGGAAGGACCAACGGAAGTAAATTCGTCACTGGAGATCATAAAATCGGTACTGATCTACGTAACGATCACCCGGTTTCTTTTGTATATAATGCAACTTTAGCAACTACTGACGGTGGTTTATACAACCCGATTACTGAAAGTTCAGGTTTAGGTGGGACTATTGATGCGGATATGTTGATTAGTAATAAATTGCAATGTGCATCATGCCATGATGTTCACAATGGTTCAGGTGTAGATGATTTATTAGTTAAATCGAATAATAAAAGCGCACTTTGTTTAACATGCCATAACAAATAATAAGCAATAGACCAGACTTTAAAACTTCTGAGTAGTCGATACTACTCAGAAGTTTTTTTTTGCCATTTTGTTTTCGTAGCAATAATACAAAATTAGAATCGAATTCATACTTAAAGCGGTATGATTTTTGACTTATTTATGATTATAAATATTTAAGACTTTGGAGAGAAAAACCTCCAAGGTTTTTTCAAGTTATTAGTGTTGTATTGATTACATGACTACTGAATTGATTTGGTCTTTCAATGAGCAAAACCTTGGAGGTTTAAAAATTTTAAAAACGATCTTTTTATATTTGTTCAATCTTCATTAAATTAAATGTAGATTATTAACTCTCTTTATAATAAAACATGGTTCAATTTATGAATGTTAACACCAAATACATCTCAGTTTTTTTAATCTTTATTTTATTAATAATTACAAGCTGCTCAAGCGATATTACAAAGCAAAACACCGAGGTAATTATTTATCCAGCTCCACCGGACACAGCGCGGATTCAATACTTAACAAAATTCAGCAACTCGCTTGATGTTACAGGTGGACAATCCTCTTTTATGGAGTATATTGCAGGTGAAGGGGAAGAAGGAAATCCAATAATAAAACCTTACGGCATTAAAATATATAAGGGGAAAATTTATATCTGCGATACAATACTCGGCGGTTTGGAAATTATTGATCTTAATGAACATACATTTGAATATTTTCAGCCAAAAGGTTTCGGTACAATAAAAAAACCAATAAATGTGGATATAGATAACAACGGTAATATCTATGTAGCTGATGCTGAAAGAAGAGAAGTAGTTGTCTTTGATAAAGAACTGAATTATTTAGATAGTTTTGGAAATCCTGCAGAATTAAAACCCACCGATGTTTTCTATCACGACAGCAAATTATTTGTAGCCAATATGCTGAACCATAGAATTGAAGTTTATGATACTGCTAATTATAAACATCTTTATGATCTTCCCGATTCAAATTACCAATATGGCGACCCCGGTTATCTGAATTCGCCTACTAATATCTTTGTGACCGATAGCTTGTTGTATGTGAGTGATTTCGGAGCCTTCAAAATTAAAATTTTCAATCTTAAAGGTGAGTTTATTGATACAGTTGGGAGTTATGGCAAAGGACTAGGACAATTTGTACGCCCTAAAGGAATTGCGGTTGATAAAGAGGGCAGGCTTTACGTAGTTGATGCTGGTTTCGAGAATGTTCAGATCTTTGATAAAAAGGGAAATTTATTAATGTTCTTCGGAGGGACATACAATGGTCCGGGTGGTATGTGGCTGCCGGCAAAAGTAATTATTGATTATGATAATCTTAAATACTTTCAAAAATATGTGGATGATCGTTTTAATTTGAAATATTTGATCTTTGTGACCAACCAGTATGGACCAGATAAAATCAATGTTTACGGATATGTAGAATATAAGAAATAATAATGGCTACTTCGTTAAATAGAAAAATTGCTGCACTGCTTATTGGTCTTGCATTCTTAATTTCTGCATGCAGCAGTTCAAACTATGATATTCTTTCTTTCTTCTTTGACGGGGTACCTAATCCTAATAAACAAGAAATAGAGATTAAAAATAACAATCTAGATTCTTCAAAAGTTAAAATGAGGGAAGATATTTTGAAGAGCGCAAATTCAAAGCTAGTATTTCATGGTCCGTATCGTGCAAAATTGTGTAGTGATTGTCATAATGTAGATCAAGGCTTCAAACTTATAAAAAAACAACCCAAATTATGTTATCAATGCCATGACAACTTTCAAAAAGAAGCAAAATTTATACACGGTCCGGTTGCCGCAGGTTACTGTACGAAATGCCATCATCCACATCGAAGTAAAAACAAAAACTTACTTCTTGAAACCGGGCAAAAACTATGTTTTAAGTGTCATACAGAAAACGATATAAAAGCAGATGAAGATCATCCTGATATTGAAGGTGAGAATTGTGTTGATTGTCATGATCCGCATGGTAATGATGAACAATATTTTTTACGATTATGAACTTAATAGATACATCAAAATATCGAAAAATAATTTTCAGCATTTACTTTGCCGTGCTATTTTTTAATATGATGTTGATGACAACAAAAATATATCCGCGCGGTAATGGTAGTTATAATGGATATTCATTTTGGAACTTAAACTATGTACGCGGTTATATTGGATTGGAGAGTAATTATTATTATCTAAATACTACACTTGGTACCGGATTTAATGAAAAGCAGAAGAGTTCCCAATTCAACGGTTCGTTTTCTTTGGATACTAAAAGTAGCATTGTTCATCCTAATTTTCTTGAGTTGGAGTTAAATGCATTATTCAGGCCTGGTACACGAAATGATAATTTTATTGTAGCTCCCGACCAAGCTGCCGTTACTACGGCAGAGAGAATTGGTTTTAGAACTAATCTATTTAAGCAAAGACCATTAAACGCGAGTTTTTATTTTAACTACGATCATTCTTTCGTACGGAGAGATTTCGCAACAAATATTGAGAATTTCAGAAAAAATGTTGGGGCTTTCGTTTATTTCAGAAGCTATTTTGCAAACTTTAATTTCAATTATAACTATGATGACTGGCTTCAGGACGAATTGGATCTGAAGCGATTTTATGCATCAAAGATCCACAATTTCAGAACAGATATTACGCAGTCCTTCGGTAAAAATTATGATAACAAACTAACTTTGAGTTACGGCGATTATTATAGAAAATATTCGTACAATGATTTAATAATTGCAAACAAAGTATTTGATGCTAATTTAAATACAAAATTCCTACTAGAAATGTTTGTCCCGGTACGATACTATTCTCTTATCTCATACAACAAACAAGTCGGTTATGAC
Source organism: Ignavibacteria bacterium (assembly GCA_003233295.1). The sequence continues at coordinate 3,621 of QILJ01000320.1, forward strand.
AACAGAAATAAATTCGATGTTGATCAATCTCTTTTTACGCAGTTTCCTTATAACTTTAAATTTAATGCCGGCTACAATTATAATTACTTAAAAGTTGACATGTTTACGTCAGATATCAATAAGGTGAATTTTGCACTTAATCATCAATTGTATAGTAGTTTGAATACATTTATCAATTTCGAATTGACAAATTATAAACAGCATTTATACAACGAAAAAACTGATGAATTTAAAATTGGATTTGATTATACAAAAAATATTCCTTACGGAAATTTTAAATTATCGTACAGTTATTCACAATACAGAAGATCGACCGAGAGTAATACAAATGTAAATGTTGTGTATAGTGAACCTCACAAATTAACTGATGGTGAAATTGAATTACTTAATAATCCAAATGTATTTAAAAATTCAATTGTTATTACGGATGAGAAAAATATAATAGTATTTCAAGAAGGATTCGATTACGAAATAATTGATTATGGAGAGTTTTTTGAGATCAGAAGAATACCAGGCGGACAGATACCAAACAACGGAATAGTACTTGTCAATTACAGTTTTTTGATGGATAATTCATACAAATTTACTTCACCGAATCATCATTTTATGGTTGGGTTAAATTTATTTGACAACTTCGTCCAGTTTTCTTATTCCGGTGTTGAAATTAATTTCAATAATTTGGAAAATGTTAGATATATAGTACTGAAATGGGTTTCGCAGAGAATTTTGGCATTAACATTTAATTACGCTGGTTTTAAGACCGGTATGGAGTTCAACTCATTTAAAAGCAATATAGTACCCTATGAATCAGTAAGATATTTTGGACAATATGATTATTTGCTTGAGGGAACTGCACTGTTTTCTTTAATAGCAAATTATAAGACTTTGTATTTAACACAGCAATTTCAGAGACAAAATTATGCAGATGTTGTAGGAAGAGTAATGTTTTTCTTAGGCTGGCAATCCAAGCTATTGGTTGAGGGAAGCTACAGATTTCAAGAAGGAATCGGAATTGATCTGGACTTACTTAAATTCAAAACAGAGTACCAACTAAATTTCCGCGCTACACAAATTGCCGTTGGAGTGGAGCTTTTTGATCGAACATATATACAGGAAACAAGACAATACATGAACGGATATATATCATTACAACGAAACTTTTAACGAGGAATACAAATGAAACTTCAAATTATTCTTGTTATTCTATTGACCATTATCGCTTATCCTCTGAAAGCACAAAGCGAACAAAACTGCCTGTCAGCTGGGTGTCATGATACTTTTATGAAAGCGAAAAATATCCATCCAGCACTTGAGGATGGATGCGAATCATGCCACGATCAAATTTCTCAAAACCATCCTAAAGGGAAAGGAAATGAATTCAAACTGACTGAAGATAAAAGCGAATTATGTTTTGACTGTCACGATGAACCTGACGAAAAATTAATGACACACGAAGCATTTGCCGGCGGTGAATGCATTTCTTGTCACTCTCCGCATAGTTCAAATAATCCATCATTATTGAAGTCGGGAAATGTTGGTGAGTTATGTGCTAAATGCCACGATGTTATTAACAAAGAGAATATGGTTAAGCATGGTCCAGCAGTAAGCGGTCAATGTAATGTTTGCCATGAGCCGCATCAATCGGCAAACACAGCCTTACTGAAAGAAGAACCTCCGCAACTTTGTTTCAACTGTCACGAAAGTAATAAGGAGATGTTAAAACTCCCTACCGTTCATGGGGCATACGAAGGGAGCTGCACCGAATGTCACAATCCCCATGATTCAAAGTATGAATTTCTTGTAAAGGAAGCGATACCAAATCTTTGCTTGGAATGTCACGATGATATGGGAGAAGAATTTAAGAGTGCAAAAGTTGTCCATAAAATTATTAACCAGGATAAAAGCTGTACTTCATGCCATTCGCCCCATGCTTCGAAAACTGAAACATTATTACTAAAAGAAGGTAAAGACCTTTGTTTTTCATGTCATAATAAAGAATATAAAGACGAAGATAGAACGCTAGCAAACATCTATAAAATAGTAACAGAATCAAAATATCCACATGAAGCAGTAGCAGATGGGGATTGTACCGATTGTCATTTTCCACATTCATCAAATAATTTTTATTTGCTGAATTCAAAATTTCCATTTGGTAATTATGTAAAAGGCGCCGACCCGAAAAATTTTAGTCTTTGTTTTGAGTGTCATGAAAGTGATGCACTAAAATTAGAAAAAACAACCTCAGCAACAAATTTTAGGAATGGAAACATTAATTTGCACTATCTCCATATCTCTAAAAATAAAGGCAGAAATTGTACTTTGTGTCATAATATTCACGGTTCTAACAATCCACATATTATAGCTGATAAGGTGCAATTTGGTAAATGGCAAATGCCGTTAAATTATAAAGCAGCAGAAAATGGCGGTTCTTGTGCGCCAGGATGTCATGGAAAATTAAAATATACTAGATAAATAATTATGAAACTAAGACAAAAATTAATAATGATATTATTGTTCCTACTTTTATCTCCAGTAATATTATGGAACGGATTTGAGATTTATCCTGGTATTAAAAACAGTCATCATGACTTTAGCGGAGCTTCATATATGAACAATGAGATTTGTATATTGTGTCATACTCCTCACAATGCAATTGCTAGTGCTCCCCCGCTTTGGAATCATGAGCTTTCAACAGCTTCATACAATCTGTATTCTAGCTCATCGATTGATGCTGCAATAGGGCAGCCAACTGCACAGTCGAAATTGTGTTTAAGTTGTCATGATGGAACAGTAGCTATTGATAATATCGGAGGGAATACTGGCGGTACAAGATTTATCAATCCATTTGGATATATTGGTACCGATTTAAGCTCTCATCATCCAATATCTTTCACCTATAACTCTGCGCTCGCTGCTGCCGATGATCAATTAGCTGATCCATCGTCAGAGCCGTCAGGTTTAGGTGGAACTATAGATGAAGACTTGTTAAGTAATGGTCAAATGCAATGTACATCTTGTCACGATGTACATATTAGCAGGAATACTCAAGGGTGCAGCGGTTGCCATTTCGGTAAACCGTCACTCTCTATTTGGAAACCGAATGATAATAGCGCTTTATGTTTAACGTGCCATAAAAAGTAAAATCTCTTTAAAATTTTATTGCTTTTACTTATAAATTAAACTATTTATGAATTATTAAAAATTTTTCATAAT
>QILJ01000241.1 GCA_003233295.1 Ignavibacteria bacterium
CATAAATACCGTTGTTAATAAACACAATCAAAATATTTTCGCCTCTGTTGCAAGTGTGGATAGTTTCACCTGTACCGATTGCAGCTAAGTCACCATCACCTTGATATGAGAATACGTATTTATCAGGCAGCACCCTTTTAATACCGGTGGCTACAGCCGATGCTCTTCCATGCGCAGCTTCTGTCATATCTACATCGAGATAGTTATACGCAAATACTGCACAGCCTACTGGAGCAACACCAATGGTTTCCGACTGAATATCCATCTCTTCAATAACTTCTGCTATTAATCTATGGACAACACTATGCGCACAGCCCGGACAGTAATGGAAATCAGCATGCTTTAATGTTTTCGGTACTTGATAAACAATGTTCTCATCAACAACTATAGTATTGTCCCTAAGGTTTGTATTTTCATAATGATCTTCTTCTATTAATGCTTTCTCGTTCATTCGGCGCCTCCGATTATTTTTTTCTCAAGAGCTTCAAGAATTTCTTCAGGAGTTGGAACTATACCGCCCATTCTGCCATGAAATTCAATTGGGATTTTTCCATTTACTGCGAGTCTTACATCTTCAACCATCTGTCCTGCATTCATTTCAACATCCAGAATACCTTTTACCTTATCAGCTAATTCAAAATATGTTTGATAGGGAAACGGGAAAAGAGTGATCGGTCTTACAACACCAACCTTATATCCTTTATCACGTGCTAACTCTGCTGCCTTCTGACAAATTCTGGCAACCAGCCCATAACCAGTAATTATATAATCAGCATCATCACAATTGATTTTTTCAACTCTTATTTCATTCTTCTCTATCTCCCTGTACTTCTTCTGCAGATGCAGATTGATCTCTTCCATTTTATCAGGTTGGATATGTAAAGAAGTGATAACATTGCTCGGTCTATCCTCTGGTTTACCAATAGTTTCCCATCCTTGAATTATGTCTTCACGTGGCTGCTGAGGAAATAGTTTTACTTTCTCCATCATCTGTCCGTTAATATCATAACCGGGTTTCTATATTTAAATGCTAGTTCAAAGGATAGTTTTACAAAGTCAGCCATTTCCTGAACAGTTGACGGGGCAAGAACAATTAAATGGTAGTCACCATGTCCTCCGCCTTTTACAGATTGGAAATAATCTCCTTGCGCCGGTTGAATAGTACCTAAACCAGGACCGCCGCGATTTACATTTACTATTCTGCACATGCGATGTATGATATCCCTTCCTGCATTAAACTTATACCCGGACTTGATGATGAGGTCATAACCTTTTTACCTGTACCGGCAGCGCCGTAAACCATATTGATCGATGCAATCTCACTTTCAGCTTGCAGAATAATCATACCAGTTCTTTGATATGCTTCACGACTTAAATACTCCAGTACTTCAGACTGCGGAGTAATAGGGTAACCGAAATAAGCATCAGCACCCGCGCGGATTGCAGCTTCCGCTAAAGCTTCATTCCCTTTCATTAATTTTGCTTCACTCATTTTCCCACCTTTAATGTCATATCGCTTGTTACGTTAGTTATTTTGGTTATTAGTTCTTTTTTCTTACCTACTATTTTTCTATACACAGTTATTGACCCGTCTGGACAAACCAATGCACAATTTGTACATCCTGTACATGTGTCCTCAACTTTTACAGCATAAAGATATCCCTTCTGATTCACTTTCTTCGATAATTCAAGGGCATCTTCCGGACAAGCTTCAATACAGAGTTCACACCCCTTACACTTTTCGATATTAATTATAATATCGCCTTTTGCTTTTGCCATAATTTCTCCAGAATTAAATTCTTAATTTTCTTCTTTTGTTAAATTTATGTAAATACTATGCCAAAATAAAATTAAAATAAAAAAAATTTTACTAGCATATTTTGTTCGAAATTAAGTTGGAATATCATTATATGGTAAGCAATAAATAAACGGTTTTGTTGATAGTTAACTAGTCTTATTATAATTGAGAATAGTATAGATAATGATGAGAAAAAATATTCAGATTTACTTATAGTATCAATTCATTTTTATTGAGAAATGCTAATTGATCTCAAGTATTTTTTCGATTTTTTCAACAACATTGAGAATGGATTTTTCGATTTCAGGAGATAAAGTCATAACCATATTTTGAATCTTTTCGATAGAAATCGTTATCAAAATTATTTTTGGGAGTCCTCCCGAGAGTACGGCAGTTTCAATCAGATCCCGTAAGCCGATATCATGCGCACTAAGCGCCGTAGGAAAATCTGAAGCGTATTTTGGTTCTAGTATTGATACAGTACCAACTTGTTTACCATCCATGGTAGCATCAATAATTATCATTTTTGAATAGTCTCTGAAATATGAAAGCAGGTGAAACCCGCCTGTGCCCCCATCAACAATATTGATACCGTCCCAATTATAATGATTTTCAATAAAGTTAATTACATGACATCCAACACCTTCATCGCCAAGTAAAATGTTTCCTATTCCAAGTATTATAGTATCTGTTTTATTTTCCTGTGTCATATTTAAAGTAATAGAAGCCTTTGCATAATCTATTTTATCATTTTGTATTTAGTAAAATTGTTCCCAAATACGCTACACTCAGGTTGTGTAGCATACAAAATGGAATAAAAAGAGTGTTTAAATTATTTAATAAAAAAATAGTTGCTATTATTTTTAAGTTATGCAAAGCCTCCTAATAGCTGATCAATATTATTGAATATTGTAATATATATAATTCTATGACCAGCTAAAATACTAATGCGTCACATCTTTTTCTAATCTTTCTTTTTCAATAAATTTCCAGCCGCCGCCCATTGACGAAATTGTTCCGCGTCCTTCAACATAATCGTGATAAAATACGAGATAAACGTGTATCATTGCAAAGATGATAAAGAACCACATCATTAAATGGTGCCATACTCGTACATATGCATCGCCTCCCATTAATGGAACGATCCATGCAAATAAACTAGGGAACCAGGAATTGCTCATTGCAGCGTACATTCCAAAACCGGTTATTGACTGAAAGAGAAATATAAGAAATGTGATAAAGTATGTAACACCGGCTAATGAGTTATGACCAATAGCTTTTAGCGGAGCTTGAGCTGTCTGCAGAATATCAATTTTAAGAACTTGCAACATTTCTGCAAATTGTTCCTTTTTATGCGGTATAAAATTACCCCATTTTGCAAATCTATTACCAACGAATCCGAAATAGATCCTATAAACAAAATTGAAAAAGAAAAGAAAGGCAAATGCAAAATGAATAAACCGAACTGTTCCAAACCAATAACCCAGATAGGCTTCTGCTGAATTCTGCAGTGCAAACGGGTTACCGATTAAATACCCTGTTGCTGCTAGTACCAAAATACAGAGTGCATTTATCCAGTGATACAATCTTACGGGAAGCTGCCAAACGTAAACTCTTCTCATACTAATACTAGTTGACATATCTACCTCCTTAAAATGTTTCTACATTATGCACATAGGTTCCCTTTTCATCGTAAAGATGAACTGCACAAGCCAGACAAGGATCAAAGGAATGTATAGTTCTAATAATTTCAAGCGGCTGTTCAGTATCAGCAACGGGAGTTCCAATTAAAGCTTCTTCATAAGCAGAACGTTTTCCTTCCGAATCGCGAGGAGAAGCATTCCATGTTGTTGGAACAACCAACTGGTAATTATCTATTTTTTCATCTTTTATTACAATCCAATGAGCTAAAGCTCCTCTTGGCGCTTCAGTTAATCCAACTCCCTTTGCCTCTTTAGGCCAAGTTGATGGTTCCCATTTTTCCATATTAGACATGCGGCTATCGCCATTTTTGATGTTAGCAATCAATTGATCATAAAAGCCAAGAGCCCAATTGGCAATAACTGCCGATTCAATTCCTCTTGCTGCAGTTCTGCCAAGTGTTGAGAACAATGCCTCAACTGGCGCATTTAACTTTTTCAAAACCGTATCAACTAATCCGACAACATCTTTATCACCTTTTGCGTATGCGACCAACATCCTTGATAGCGGTCCAACTTCCATTGCATGATTATTCCAGCGAGGAGTTTTTAACCAGCTATACTTTGAATCAACGTTAAGATGTTCATACGGCGGTTTGGGACCTGTATAATTTAATTTAGTTTCGCCTGACCAAGGATGCTTACCAGCTTTATTACCATCAGAATAATCGTACCAAGAATGTGCAATGTATTCTTTAATCTGTTCTTCATCTGTAGGATCAATTTCAATTACTTTGCTTAGATCTCTATTCAAAATAACTCCACGCGGGAGTTTGAAACTGGAAACATCGCTGTAACCATTAGTGGGGAGATCACCGTAGGCAAGATAATTTGATACGCCGCCGCCAATTCCTGCCCAATCTAAGTAATAGGGTGCAATAGCAAGTAAGTCCGGTATATATACTTCGTCTATAAACTGTTTTGCTTCTACAAGTTTCTGATGAATTATTGCGAGCCGCTCCATATTAAGGGCATTAGCTTCATTAATGTTAATTGAACAAGGCGCTCCGCCAACAAGATAGTTGGGATGCGGGTTTTTACCGCCGAGTATTGTATGAATTTTAATAACTTCCTTCTGCCATTCCAATGCTTCAAGATAATGAGTAACTCCTATTAAATTAACTTCGGGAGGAAGTTTATATGCGGGATGTCCCCAATATCCGTTTGCAAATATTCCTAACTGACCACTTTCTACAAAGTTGGCTAATCGTTTCTGCACATCGCCGAAATATTTTGGTGAACTTCTAGGCCAATCAGAAATTGATTGAGCAATTGCCGAAGTTTTATTAGGATCGGCACTAAGAGCACTAACAACATCAACCCAATCGAGTGCGTGCAAATGATAGAAATGCACAACATGATCTTGCATATATTGCGCACAAAACATCAAGTTACGTACTAGTTCAGCGTTAGGAGGAATTTTTATATCTAAAGCGTTTTCAACTGTTCTAACTGAAGCGAGAGCATGCACGGTAGTACAAACGCCGCAAACTCTTTCCGTGAATGCCCAGGCATCTCTTGGGTCACGTCCCTTTAATATAAGTTCAATTCCGCGAACCATAGTTCCTGAACTATAAGCATCAACTATTTTTCCATTTTTTACTTCTGCTTCTACGCGGAGGTGACCTTCAATTCGAGTGATCGGATCTACAACAATTCTTTTAGGCATCTTGATTACCTCCTTCCTTTTCTATGTTCTTAATTCTTGATACATCTACTTCTTTTTTAACCAACTTTCTTTTACGGATATTTGTTGAAACCGCGTGAGCGGCAATACCTGTTGCCGTTGCAACTCCAATAGCAATACCAATATCATCAGCAGTGCTTTCTATACCAAAGCCCGGGAAAGATGCCAGATGTTGATAAAACGGACCATTATCCCAGAAGTTCAATTCACTGCAACCTAAACATCCATGACCTGACTGTATTGGGTAACTCACCCCGTTGTTCCATTTCATTATCGCACATGAATTATAAGTTACCGGACCTCTACAGCCAACTTTATATAAGCAGTATCCCTTTTTTGCATTTTCATCATCGAATGTTTCTACAAATAAACCGGCATCGTAATTCGGTCTTCTGTAACAAGTATCGTGAACTCTTCTTGAATAAAATGTTTTTGGTCTTCCTTGTCCGTCAAGTGCAGGAATTCTATCAAAAGTAAGCATGTAAAGAATTGTACCAGCCATAACCTCTGCAATAGGCGGGCATCCGGGAACATTAATAATTGGTTTTCCGCTGATCAGTTTTTGGACGGGTTTTGCATCAGTCGGATTCGGCTTAGCTGCTTGAATACATCCATAAGTTGCACAGTTACCCCATGCAATTATCGCTTTTGCATCTGCAGCAGTTTCTTCTAAAATACTTTCCATGGTTTTCCCTGCGATACAACAGTAAACTCCATCATTACCGGTGGGAATGGAGCCTTCAAAACATAAAATATATTTACCTTTATACTTAGTCATTGTATCGTGTAAACATTTTTCCGCTTGAAACCCTGATGCTGCCTGTAAGGTTTCGGTATAATCTAAAGAGATATGATCAAGTATTATATCTCCAACGATAGGGTGTGAAGTCCTGATAAATGATTCGCTACAGCAGGTACACTCTTGCCCATGCAGCCAAATAACAGGCAAACGAGTTTTTGTTTCCATCGCATGGACAATCTGTCCAATTCCACTTGATTCAAGACCAAGAAAAGCGGCGGTCCATGCGCAGAATTTCAAAAAATCCCGCCTTGAATAGCCCCGCGCTCTAATTTCTTCCCACATAGTAGGCAAATGTTCACTCATGGTTACCTCCCTGTTTATTAAAATATTTAATCCTTTTAATTTAGTTTAATGTCTTTTATATCATCCTCATTTAAATCAAGTGAAATGTTATCAACTATAAATTTTCCATCTATTTCTAATAAATCATTCAATCGAACTTCTGGGGCACTTTCTAATGGAATTGTAATAAAACCTGGGGAGTAAGAAACTTTTGCAACGATCTTTCTTTTTTGTTCGAGGATTGCAACTACCTTTCCTCGCATTGAAATGTTTGTATCCAATTTATATTCCCAATTAGGTTTTCTTTTTATACTACTTATTATGCAAGTAATGTGCCGAGATAATACCTTTGAATAATAAGCAAAATAGCAATTGGGGGTAGTCTAATATGCGGAAATCCGTTGATATATCATCGGAATTTCACTTATTGGTTTGTTGATTTATCCGATTTTTAGTTTTTTGATTTTATCACGAAACGTTGACGGGCTTAGTCCAAGAATTTTTGCCGCTTGAGCTTTATTACCTTTTGATTGTTCTAATGCTTCTTTGATGAGTTTATGTTCAAGACAGTTTACAACATCATTAAAGCTGTTTGTTCCATTTGCAAAACAATTCTTACAAGCCTTAATTAAGTTCTCTATAACATTTTCATTTCTGATTTCAGGAGCAAGATCATCAACCATAACTTCTTCTTCGACAAACAGTGAAAGGCGTTGTATAACATTCCGTAATTCACGAACATTTCCGGGCCACGAATATTGGATCAACTTTTTTAGAGCAAGATTTGATACTTTTATACTTTTTTCAGAAGAGAAAAGTTTAAAAAAATGTTCCATAAGAAGCGGTATATCGTCACTTCTCTGGCGTAATGGGGGAATTCTGACCGGGACTCCATTAATTCTGTAAAACAGATCGGCGCGAAACCTCTTTCTATTTACCAATTCCTTCAATTCTACTTTGGATGCGGTAATTAACCGAACATTGATCGGAATTGGTTCGGTAGCTCCAATTTTAAGTAATTCTCCTGATTCTAAAATTCTTAGCAATTTTTTTTGAATATTCATTGGAACATCATCAATATCATCCAAGAAGATACTTCCATTATCGGCAATTTCAAAAAGACCTTTTTTTTGAGATATGGCACTGGTGAAAGAACCTCGTTCATATCCAAAAAGTTCACTCTCTAACAGATCAGCCGGGAGTGCAGAAAGACTTATTTTTACAAATGAATTCTTAGATCTGTTACTTGTTCTATGAATATATTCTGCAAAAATTTCTTTACCTGTTCCTGTTTCTCCAATTAATAGGATAGGACTGTTTGAATCAACAACTTTATCGATACGGGATATTATTTCCCGCATTTCATGATTTTGCGTTATGATACTTAAAGATTTTTGCATAAAGTAATTTTTAATCTAACCCAAATTTTGCATTAGAAAAACGTTAATGCAAAATCGACTAAGCTGGAGTAAGGGATGGCAACTTTTTAATTATCATCATTTAGGTACCATCCCAACTCCAGCTAAGTCGGGGCAAGTATTGTTATTATTAGCTCACAACTATTTTGAACATTATCGTATTTTTCTATTGTACAATCTCGGTTTAACATATTCTAGGTAACTGTTCCCCTGAAATCATATCAACAATTCGATCGAAGTTTTTATGACAACTCTTCCGGGATGATCTTCAACAACTTTACCGATAATTTCTGCGTCAATTCCATATTCATGATTTCTCATAGAGTCCAATACTTTTTCCGAATCATTAGGATTTACAAATGCAACTAATTTCCCTTCGTTCGCTATATACAACGGATCCAAACCAAGAATTTCACAAGCACCTATAACTTGCTCGTTTATTGGGATTTTATCTTCTTCTATCTCAATCCCAACACCAGCAGAAGATGCAATTTCATTTAGTGTACTTGATAACCCTCCTCTAGTGATGTCTCTCATCATCTTAATATTATCTGAAGAATCAATCATGACTTTAA
>QILJ01000278.1 GCA_003233295.1 Ignavibacteria bacterium
TTTGGAATTGTTCTAATTACTACCGGGTTTTATTCCATTATACTGCCGACAAGTTTTTTCCCGTTAGCGTTTATGGTATATATTCCGATGAAAATAATTGCCCCGATAATGTTTTTGGCTGCAGGCGTTTGGATCCAGAAATATTATAGATCCAAAACAAACGAAAACACACAGAAACAATTTTACAAACCCGCGCATGGATGGCTTTTCATGGGGGTATGCGCAGGATTGGCAGAATATTTAGGGGCATATGTTATAGTTGTAAGACTTCTTTTTGTTGTTTTCGCCTTTGCTACAATGGGGATCGGCATATTGTTATATTTTTTAATTGCATATTTATCAAAACAAAAAAGTGTTGCGACCAATGAATAGTAAAACTTCACCATTGGCATTATCTCTTATCGTTCTGGGCATTTTACTGCTCCTTAAATTAGCGGGTGAAATAACAGCGCCTTATACCGATATTTACGGAAATATGCTTCTTTTTTATGGAATAGTTTCTGTTTTTATGAATATGGGCGGACAAAACAAGGGCGGTTTATTCATAGGGGTTTTAGCGTTTATGATCGGTGTTTTCTTATACGTGCTGAACCATTTCGATATTATGTCAACAAATCGCATGATACTTCCGGCGCTCTTTTTTGTTTTGGCTTCTGGATTTCTTTTTCTCTTTTTCGATAACTTTTCAGAAAAAATATTTTTATTTATTTCACTCTTTTTGATTTTAGCAGGATATCTTTCGAGTGTGTTTTATGATTCATCGGAATGGATAAGATTTTCAGCAGAAAGCAGCAAAATAATTTTAAGCCAATGGGAATATTTGTTTATAATTATTGGTCTAGGCGTTATTACAGATAGAAGAGGATAGGGCTATTTTTTCTTTTGGTTCTTCTCCAGCGTTTCGGTTAATGCCCCGAATAAATAAGTTTTTCCCAAAGGTTTTTTAATATCGCCCTTATCTTCCTTTGTTATTCTGAATAAAATCACTTTATCAGTTGAGGTTTGAGGTATCCGTGGAATTTTAACATACTTCTGACCAGGACTGATCCTAAATGAATAAAGGAGAACCTCTACATTATTGTTGAACATCCATAAACTGTAAAACTTATCCTTTTCCAGTGCAGGCAGTTTATTTACTTTGAGAAAACCTTCGCCTGCATCAAAAGAAACGAAGAACCTTCCGGAACTATTCGGGCTACCTTTCCCCCCGATCAAATGAATGATCTTAATATTGGGGTTATTAAAGAAATTGATAAATTCCATATATTCCGAAATGAATATTTTTGCTGTGGAGGTCTCCGAATCTATCTTTGTCAACTGCTGCTTCATCGATTCTACTTTATTATTCAACTGCATGGTCTCGTCGGAAATTAAATATGAAAAATAGATCAATCCAGCTAGCAGTATAAAATTAAAAAACCAGAACAATTTAGAGATTGAATTTTTCGGTTCCTTGATCTTTTCCTGTTCAAACTCCAGCTTCGGCTCTTCTTTTTGTTCAAATGGATTTAGTTCAATTGGAGATTCAATTTCCCTTTTTTCCACCATTGTAGGCATTTGAATCGGCTGAGTATCTTTGGCTGGTTCATCTCTCTTCGGAATTTTTCTTCTATCAGGAAGAGTGCCGTCCAGAATCTTTTTATAAACATCCAACAGTTTGTATCCAAGAGAATCTTTAAGTTCTTCAGGCGGGTCTGTTTTTTTTAATGTAAGCGGTAATAGCGAAATAGCGGTCTGAAGCTGACCCAGTTTCCCTTTTGGTAAATATCCGCCTGTCAGTTTATACTTTTTGAAGTAAGAGTGATTCTCTTTATCCATACCCCCAACCGCATAAGCCGCGATCATTTCGTTCAAGTCATTATCTTGAGTTGCTTCTGCCGCAGTGCTGAAAAGATTATCTCTTAAGTTAAAAAGGGACATCATTATTTTAGAACGAATTGTGTTGATTGGAATATTCAGTTTAACAGAAATATCATTAACAGTAAACCCATCATAGTAGGAAAGGAAAAGAACATATTTCTGGGCTTCGGTCAGTTTTTGTATCGCCCCTCTAACCGAAGACTCCCTTTTCAAAGCAGAAGAAAGATTAAGCGGTTCAATATCATCGTCAAGATCGGGCATGATGTAAAAATCTTCATACTCATCTTTATCTAAAGCTTCATCGTTTTCTTCGGAAGGTTTATTTCGATTGAACTCAACAGCTTTGTTGCGTGCTAAAGCGATAAGCCAAGTGTATGTGTTCCCCGTATCAAAATTAAAAAGATCGGTTTTTCTCCAGACAGAAACAAAGACATCAACCAGTATTTCTTCTGCTGTATAAGCATCGTTGACTATTCTTGTGATCAGCGAATATAAAATGGCGGAATATCTAAGATATAGTTCTTCAATAGCATAAGGATCGTATTTCTCGATCTTTATAAATAGCTCAATGTCGGAGAGGTCTTTATAGTTTTGCACCTTCAACACACAATGTTAAGTAATATTTAAAAGTAAAGTTTAGAACAGTAAAATGCAATAAATTGGACGCTGTATGCTAAATTACTTTTTCGTAAAAGATTTTAAAAGCTGAAGAAAATTATCCTCTAAATTTTCATGCACAGCAATGATTTTATTATTTCCTCCAAATTGATATGGTTTTCCATCAAAATTATAAATCCTAATTCCTGCTTCCTGAGCTATCAGCAAACCGGCAAACATATCCTCAAGCTCACTTTCATAACTGATCAAAGTGTTGATCTTTCCTAACGCAAGCAGACACCAATCCAGGGAAGGCGCCCACATTTTTAATACTCTAGAAAATTTGTCGGATAGGATTTGTTCAATCTTTTGTGCTTCCATATCAGAAGTGTTGTTTGTTTTGGCGTGTCCTTTAATGAACGAAGATATTGAATAGGATGTTTTGTTTGCAACCCTAGTTTCAATTTTCTTATCGTTCAAAAATGCACCGGTCCCTTTAACAGCGCTGAAAAGCTGATCAGTAACAGGGTTGTAAACAACTCCGAGAATGATCTCATGATTTTCAACTAATGCAATAGAAACTCCAAAATATGGAATACCGGCAAAGTAATTATTAGTCCCGTCCAGAGGATCGATATACCAGGTAAAACCACTTTGGTTATTTATTTTGCCTAGCTCTTCTGAATAAATGTTATGATTTGGAAAAAACTTCCGGATCTTTCCGAGAATAATACTTTCACTTTCCTTGTCAACATCTAAGCCAACATCAGATTCTGATTTATAAATAGGAACATGCTCTTTGCCGAATTGATTTAACAGGAAAGTCCCCGCTTCTTTTGCAGAGTGAATAGCTATCTCGAGATAATTGTTCAGTTCATTCATTTTAATCAGCCTGGACAATTTTATAAACTTGATCTCGAGGTCTAACCAACTCATCCAAGTAAAAAGTCACTTCCTCACCTTTTGCAGCAGAGTTGATCTGTTTATTATCCTGTACCATTGCTTGAAGCGTTGTTTCTACGAGCCCTGTTGTATTTCCCGTTATATAAATTGAATTCAAGATCGCCAGCCTCCAGCTTAATGTGAGCGATCTTAGATTTTTTAAAATAATTAATAACCTTTCCGACATACACCTTTTTCGTTGTTGCCTGGTTGCCGTAGCGCTCGGTATAATCTTTGCCGCTCGGTGTGCCGAAGTAAAAACCTGCCGAGAATCCTCGGTTGTAAACCCTTTGAAGATCTTTATACATTTTCTGCTTTGTTTCTTTATCCAGCTTTCCTTCAAAGTAGAGGTCGATCGCTTTTTTGTATGTAGAAACAGTTGTGTGAATATATTCAGGACTTCTTTTTCTCCCCTCGATTTTAAATGAATCAATTTTTGCTTCAATCAATTCATCTATGAACTCAATTGTGCAGAGATCTTTTGGTGACATTACATAATCTTCTCCGATTAGAAAACTTGTCTCGCCGGATTTATCGTAAATTTCATATTCTCTTCTGCAAGGCTGTAAGCACTCGCCCGTGTTTGCGCTTTGTCCGAATGCATGATGACTCATAAAACATCTTCCGCTTATTGCAACACACATTGCCCCGTGAACAAAAGTTTCAATTTCAATATCGAGACCTTCTTTTATCTTTTTGATGTTTTCAAGCGTTACTTCGCGGGCCAGCACAATCCTTTTTACTCCAAGCCGCTGATAAAACTTGGCAGCATTGAGATTGCTTACAGACGCTTGTGTGCTTATGCAGATGGGCAGTTCGTACTCAAGGGCTTTGTCAATAACAGCCATATCCCAAGCAATTATCATGTCGATATTGGCTTCCTTGGCAGCTAGAAGCAGCTTGTCGAGCTTTTCATTCTGGTCATCAAATACTATAGCATTTACGGTTAAATGCGCATCAACGTTATTGTCTTGGCAGAACGAAACCACGTCATCCAATTTATCCAGTTCAAAATTATTAGCCTTAGCTCTCATGTTAAGCTCTTCAACGCCGAAATAAACAGCATCGGCTCCTGCATTAACAGCGGTAGTTAACATCTTCCAATCGCCGGCGCCGGCTAATAATTCCGGTTTTTTAATATCCATTTTTAAATAACCTTTCTATTTAAGTGCCGAAAAATACTAAATGATTTTCATAATTATTTTTTAACTTAAATGATGCAAAAAAAATCAACTCAATAAAGATGCAGACTAAGTTTTCTGAAATATTAAAACTCATCAGTGAAATCACGAAAAACAGTTCGTGTTACATTCTTATGGCAGGCAATGCACCGCATGTAGTTGATTCCGTGGGAGAGATTAATCTTTCTGATGATTTAATAATTCAGTTTAATAAGGATGTTATAAATTACGGATTAAACTCGCTTAAAGAATTCTCAAGCTGGTCATCACTGCAGGAGAATATCGGAGTAAATGATGTTGACCTTATTCCATTGTACGATGCTAAAGAGACGCATGTTTACTTAGTAATTTTAGCGCACGAAAATATTGAGAAAAAGGAAAACCCCAAATTTGATGTTTATGTAAAAACTCTTTCTCGTCTGGTTGAACTTGAAACAAAGATCGTGAATAATAATTCGCAAGAGCGTCTTAGAACATTAATAAATACCGCTGTTGATTTTATTTTTTCACTAAATGGTTTTGGTTATATAGTAGAAGTAAACGAGAACGGAGCAAATGCGCTAGGATATAGCGTTGAAGAGATGCTGGGCAAGCACTTCCTTGATTTTATTGGTGAAAATGATCGTGCTGAAATTTCCAGTTCATTTCAGAAGATGTTGACGAGTAAATCAACCACACATTTTGAAATAGACTTTCTTCATAAATTAAAAAAATCGCTCAAGTACGAATTTTTAGCAACACCATTGCTTGAAAACAATACCATTGTTGGCATGATGGGAATTGGGCGTGATATTTCGCAGAGAAAAAAAAATGAAGAGGCTATAAAAAATCTTAATAAAAAACTTGAGAAAGCAAATAAATTAGTTGCGCTAGAACGTGACCGTGCCCAAAAACAGATCACAGTTTTGGAACAAATTAATCTGCTAAAAAATGAGTTTATATCAAATGTCTCACACGAACTTAGAACGCCGCTTGCATCCATTGTCGGCTTTGCAGAAACGCTTTCTTCGGAAGATGATCTCTCTCCAGAATTGATTAAAGAATTCAGCAACATCATTTTGACCGAAGGAAAAAGATTGGCAAGATTTATTGAAGATATTCTCGACTTTTCAAAACTAGAGGAAGACTCTAGTAATTTGAAACTTGAAGAAGAAGAAATTGTTTCGTTAATAAGAGATGTTATTTCCGAAACGAAACCTAAAATGGAAAAGAAAAACATTAATTTGATTACCGAAATTCCAGAAGCAGAAATTAGTATCTTTGCAGACAGAAAAAAATTGTTCAAAGCGATCTTAATCATAATTGAAAACGCCATTAGTCTAACAGAAAGTGATGGACAAATAATAATATTTGTGCAGGATTTTCCGAATGAAGTTGAAATATTTGTAAGTGACAGTGGGGCGGGTATTCCTGAAGAAAATTTGAAGATGTTCTTTGAGAAATTTCATTCTACAGGAAAAACCAATGTGGAAACACCGGTTGCAGGCGCTGCTTTGTCACTGGCAAAACAGATTGTAGAATATCATAAGGGAGTTCTGCATGTTAAAAGTATTGTTGGAAAAGGCACAACTATGATTTTACATTTACCTAAAATAACAAATTAGAGAGGTTAAATTGGAAAAGCTTATCTTTATAGTTGATGATGAGCCGTCAATTCAAAAATTATTAACACACTGGGTTAGAAATCAGTGGAAGTATAATATTGAAGTTTTTGATAAAGGTTACGACATGTTAGATAACTTATCAAAAAAACCAGATTTGATCCTTCTTGATATCATGTTGCCAGACTGTAACGGTGTAGAACTTATTCCAAAAATAAAATCCTATGATGAAAATCTTCCGATAATAATGCTTTCGGCACAGGGAAATGTTGAAGTTGCTGTTAACTCGCTTCGACAGGGTGCTTATGATTACTTTGCAAAACCTATTGACGGCAAGAAGCTTGAGCCGGCTATAAAAAATGCTTTAAGTAATTACGAACTCCAGAAAAGGGTTGAGGAACTCCAGGAACATTTAGAATATGAATTTAGTTTCGATCATATAATTTCTGCCGATCAGAGAATGCAGGATGTTTTTAGGTTAGTCTCGAAAATATTAAATAACGATATAACCGTACTGATTCACGGCGAGAGCGGAACGGGAAAAGAATTAATTGCACGGGCGATTCACTATAATGGCAAAAGGAAAGAGAATCCTTTTGTGGTTGTTAACTGTGCCTCGATACCAAGGGAATTGCTTGAAAGCGAATTGTTTGGACATGAAAAAGGGTCCTTCACTGGAGCTCATCAGAGAAAGATAGGAAAATTTGAATTAGCCAACGGTGGTACTCTCTTCCTTGATGAAATAGGCGAAATGGAAATGTCGCTGCAGGCAAAAATACTGCGTGTAATTCAGCAGAGAGAGTTTGAGAGAGTCGGCGGTAATGTGACCATTAAAACAGATGTGAGAATTCTTTCCGCAACTAACCGCGATCTTCAAAAAATGGTTGAAGAGAATGAATTCAGGGAAGACCTGTTTTACCGGTTAAATTCATTCCCGATAGTAGTGCCTCCTTTGCGAGACAGGCGTGGCGATATAGTAATATTGATTAATCACTTTATTGAAAAGTTCAATGAGAAACTCAATGTGAACATAAAGGGTGTCACAAAAAAAGCGTTAAAGATACTTTATGATTACAACTGGCCTGGTAATATTCGTGAATTGGAAAATACGATCGAGCGCTGTGTTATCCTCACCGATAAACATGAAATTGATATTGATGTTCTGCCGGAGCAAATTCTTTCACCTGTAGAAAACTATAATATTAGCAAAAACCAGGTAATGTTCTCGAAAAATTCATCGATAATACCGTTTGAGAGGTTAAAGAAAGAAGCAATTAAACATGCGCTTGATAGAACAAACGGAAACGTTGTTGAAGCGGCAAAAAAATTAAATATCGGTCGTGCAACTCTTTATAGATTGATGGAAAAATACGAAATAGATTCATCGAAACAGAAGTAGTAAATATGAAAAACGTTACAGAAACAAAGGGGTATTAAATTATGGAGGAGACTTCAAAGCCAAAGATACTTCTAGTAGAAGACGAGCAGAACATTGCTCGGCTTTTTAAATTCAATCTTACTAAAGCTGGTTATCAAGTTGAACATGCTTCTGATGGTGAAGAGGGATTTGAAAAAGTCAAATCATTCAAACCTGATCTGATCATTAGCGATATTATGATGCCTAAGGTTGACGGATTTGAATTTCGTAAAATGCTGGTATCCGACGAAAAGTTAAAATCAATTCCGTTTATTTTTCTTACGGCAAAAACCTCAGAGGAAGATATACTGCAAGGTTATAATTATGACATTCAAGAATATATAGTCAAAACTTCAAGTCCTAAAATAATATTAGCTAAACTTAAAGCAATTCTGAAAAGCAGTGAAGATCAGAAAAACCGTGGTGAGATGGAAGTTCAAGCAGCGGCAGAAACACTTGGAGCAACGGTTGTACCCGAAAAATTCCCTGTATTTAAGGGATATACTATTGAACATTGGCATGTCCCTTTTAAAAAAGTTCCGGGTGGAGATTTTATTGATTATGTACAGATCGATGATGACAACCTTGCTGTTGTGCTTGGAGATGTAATGGGTAAAAAATGGGGAGCGTGGTATTTTGCCGTTGCGTATGCCGGTTATGTCAGAAGCGCTATCCGGTTTGCTCTGCAGAGCAAAGAAGAACTAACTGCCAGTAAAATTGTACATCGTGTAAATGAATCGGTTTATTTTGATGAAAGAATTTCGGAAGTTTTTATTACACTTTCGATAATAATAATAAATAAGAAAAAGAACAAGATCAATTACTGCGGGGCTGGAGATCTTCCGATTTTTCATTTTTCAAACGGGAGTGTAAAAGTTATTAAATCTAAAGGGCTATTACTTGGCTTTTCAATGGAGAACAAATATGTTGATGAAGAAATACAGTTATCAAAGGAAGACGAAGTTTATATGTTGACCGATGGTATTCTTGAATCGAGAGATTATAATGGAATTCCGATTGAATCCATGGGTTTTATTAAGATAATTCAGGAAAAAGGCGAAGGCGACATTCTTAGTAATATTAAATCAAAAGTAATGAATATTACCGAAGGTCATTTTGATGATGATGTCAGTGTGATCTGTATTAAAGTTAACTAAACTTTTTTCCTGGCAGCCGAAGCAGAATATTCTTCCCCGATCCTTTCAAACAAATCTTCTGAAATTGTAGTCTGAGTAAATATATCTTTAATATTGTCTTTTGTAATTTTGTTAAAGTCTTCCTCTCTCGGTGTGATCAGTTGTCCTCCGAAATCTACCGCTGCAGGGCTTATCAACATTCTATTTTCATCCTCGAGAAAATATTGCAACGGACGATGTTTCGCTCTTGGAAAAATCAGGACTTTCCAAGTATTATTATACAGCGCAATTATGTTCATCATCGGCTCACCGGGAGAATCTGTTTTGCTTTGTATTATCTTAAACAAAGTCCTAAACTGTGAAATCACTTTTCCTTTGTGGCTACTTTCTATCAAAAAAACATTTCTTAAATAATTGCTGGTTCCATAAACGAAAAGATCATTTTCTTCATATAGCAGCTTACTTTTCCCAGTGATAATGTTTTCTAATTCTGTTTCGATCGGCATCACGTTATTTGTGCATGCCTGAAAATGAAGGTGATCCGGCGCAGATGCTCCACATTTAGGTCCATTATAAAACACTGAGAAATACTGTCCAAGATCTTTTGCGGAAAACTGAGAGCGATCTGCTGAGGCTGATGTTTTATGGTTGGTATTGTAAAATGCTCTTCAAATATTGGGAAAGGATTAACAAGAATTAAATATTCGTTGTTATATAGAATGCCTTTCTGTTCAACTGGAAGATTATCAACACACAAAAAACAAAGTCTATTTTCAATTGATTTGGCATCGACTTTCGCAGAGGAAGATACAATTCTGCCTGGATTGAATTGAACTACGATTTTAAAATTATCGAACACAAAAACTTTCTTTTCAATTTTTTCGAGATTAGAATAATTCTTTCTTACCAAATCCCAACTGTCTTTCTGATGTGTAATCAGAGCCTTTGCTTTATCAGCATATGTGTTCCCGGATAAATAGTTGGCAAGAATTTTTTCGTCAATTATTTTTGTTTTATCCATTTGTTCTGTTCAGTTTTTGTCTTGCCAAAACCTCAAAAGTTCGTATTCTATCTTTATAAGTGTTGTGATGATTCGTTTTGCTGATGTCCAAAGCAGCATCAGAGTTTCCTTCCCATCTGCGGCACAGATAAATTGAAGTATAAATTCTTCCAATCTGATAGTTGCGTGATAAAGCTAGTCCTACAGCATAATCTTCACCGTAGCTGACATTAGGGATTTTAATTTTACGCAGAAGAGGTGTATAAAATGCTCTAGGTGCTCCAAGACCATTGATCCTGAGTGCGTTGTTTCTACCGTTTTCCGGCGTCCATTCCTTGTGGTCAATAAGTCCGGGGGGAATCTCGTTCAATTCAAAATCTGTGATCTTATATGAGCCGATAACCATTGCGCATTTTTCCTCATGGAATTTATCAACAATAGCTTGAAGAGTATTTTCGTCTGCGTAAATATCATCGCTATCCAACTGGGCGGAAAACTTACCGCAATACTTACTATGCACTGCTTCATTCCAGCATCCGCCGATTCCCAAGTCTTTACGCTCCGGGATTAAGTGAATAAGTCTGCCGTCATGCTCGGCAATTTCTTTTAGCTTTTCAGTTGTTCCGTCATCAGAATAATTATCAACAACAATTAGGTTAAATTTAAAATCTGTTTTCTGTTTTAGGACAGATTCAACAGCGTCGATAATTGTGCTTACGCGGTTTTTAACGGGGATTATCACACTTGCCTCGTTTTCAAAATCTTCTTCGTCCAGCTCGATCTGTTTGAAATTAGGTGAAAGATATGCCCCAATATCTTTCAAATGCTGAGTAACAGCCTGCTCCATTTCAATTTGAACTTCACGGTTTTTAGGATCAACATAATCAAACTGTTTTGATTCTGATTTTCTTAAATCCGACTCAACAGACGTATACAAAGATTCGGGAATTCTTACAATAGGATAATCTTGAGAAACACGTAATCTCAAATTATAAAATCCGGCAGAGTTAAAGTCTTGCTGATTATTGCTGACAGATCTTTTTATTGCATCGGTTTTATAAAAAAAGATATGTCCAAAATTAAAATCGTCTCGTAAACTGCCAAGCTGCAGATCAATTACCGGATGCGGGATAGCTTTGCCATTCTTCTTTTCGTAATAATCTGAGTAAACCAATCCGGCATCAGTGTTTTCGGCAACATCTCTAAATCTTTCCAAAGCGAACTGTCCGAAATCTATAAGATCATCCTGAGTTAAAATCATAGTGTATTCCGTATCGGAATTCTCAGAGATCAACTCAACGGTTTTGGTTGAGAAAAATGATTTTGTATATAATACTTCACAGCTCTTTATCGGCGGAAGAGTTTCATCGGTAACAACTAAAACCACGTTATTTATTACAGAACTTGCTAACAGGTTATCAACTGTTTGTGAAGTATGTTTAAACCCGTTGTATGGAATAAATGCTGTTATATCCCTATTCATTTTGTCCTCTGACTAAATTAAAATTAAAAAAAGAAAGTTATGAAAAATAGATTTAAATGATGAGAATATTAGAACTCAAAATTTACTCCTAACGTAAATTGTCGTCCTGCTTCCGGCAGCCCCCATTGAGTATAATAAAGTTCATCAAAAATATTATTAACTCTCCCGTAAAATTGAAAGGTTTTGTCTCGAGTTAAATGCAGATAATAGGTCAATCTAAAATTTATTAAATAATAGGAAGGAAGTTTTCTAAAGTAGTCATAACCCTCTTGATAACCGAACTCATTCTGAATGATAGTAGCCTCAAACAACGCTGACAAATCTTTAGCAAAAGAATAATTAATATAAACACTGCTGATCAATGTTGGTTTATATTCTAGTGTATCAGTGTACTTGCCCGTATCGTTATTTTTTGCGTACGATCTAATAAATGAGAATTGAAATCCGGCATCTACCTTGCGTGTAATGGAATAATTTGACTGCAATTCAAACCCATAAGATTGAATGCCGGCTTTATTCACTCTCATGAATTTTTTCCCATCATCAATGTGAATAACTTCCCTCACAATCCCATCTTCAAGGTAATTCAAGAATATATTGGCGTAAAGATGTCCTTGAGGGAACGTAAACTGCAAACCCAATTCACTGTCGTAAGCTGTTTCTGCCTTTAGATCGGGGTTTATAATAAACCGTCCCAATCCTGTTGAATAAGATTCACGCATTGAGGGAAAGCGAGATTTTTTACCCAAATTAAGCTGAAGCGAAAGACTTTTCAAAAACAAATACTTGGTCGTTAAGTTCAAACCCAGGGCGGTTAAACTGTGATTACTTTCAAAAGTTCCTGTTTTAGGTGAAGCGCTTCCGTCAAGACTTGCACCTAGTATTGCGGTAAATCGACTAGTAAGAAATTCATATTCAACACCTGCGCTGTATACATTTTGAACATATTTGATTTCCTGAAAATCGTTTGCCAAAAACTTCTCCTTGTGAGTAGTATTGTATCCACTGAAGGAAAATCTTAAAATTGAACTGCCGCCGACAAAAGTTGTATAAATCAGTTTACCATATAGAACAAGATCATTGTCCTTTTCAATATTAGAAATTACAGAATAAGATTGGTCTGCAAATTGGTTGATCTGCATTTTAAAATTATAAACATTAAAAACATAATCAAGAAATGAATTTTTGTTAGAACTGAGAGAATGCTTGCCGAAAACATTAACCCCTATCTTGTTCCACACAGGATACTGCCAGTATCTCGGCTTTTTAACATCTATCTCGGGAGGAACTCCTTTGTCTGAATTCAAATATTGAAATGATACATGTACATTGGATAATTTTTGATAGTCATATTTGATCTTAGCAAAAAGCCCATCTGTCAGCTGGTAACTGTTGATACGTTGTTTAGATGGGTTTTCAATTGAGCTAAAATCTTTGGGCAAAATATATGAATCTTTGTTATAATGTGAGGCGGAAAAAAGAAAAGAGATGTTATTTATCTTTTGCCCGAGGGTAAGAGAAAGTTTCCTCTGGTTAAAATCACCGAACTGCGCAGACACATTCCCTGAAAGTTTAGAGGTCTGATAATTTTTTGAAGTACCAATAATCACGCCGGCAACATTATTGGCTCCGTAGATAACAGAAGGAATTCCTTTAATGATTTTCAGTTCGGAGATAGATGCGGTCGGTAAAAGACTAAGATCAATTCTGTTATCCCAAGGAATATTTAAATAGGCTCCATCAAAAAAGAGTCCGAGTTGTCGTTCATTTGAACCTCTGATATAAAACAAACTTTCACCACGTGAATTTGTCTGCGGTTTTATAGACGGCATAAAATAACCGGTTTCAAAAACCGATCTGCCGTCGAATTGTGTGAGAAATTTTTGATCAAACTTTATGGTTGGCTTCGGTTCAATGGTAATACCGCTTTCAACGGTAATCTCTTCAAGATTGTACGTCTTAACAGTATCCTTTTGTTGAGCAAAAAGAAGAGAGCTAAATAAAAATAAAATCACAGAATATTGCTTAAACAGCACTTGCTCGATCCTTAAACTTAAATATTTCAGATGCTAATTTAATTAAAGTTATTAAGAATTGTAGTTAGTATATTTTTTATGAAATATTTCTTATTTTTCACATTGATAACTTAAAAATTAACTTGTGAGGGAAGTTATTTTAACTTTCATAAAAGCCAATAATCGTTATATCTTGCTCCTTTTTTTTATTCTAATCATCTCAGATATTTCATATGCTCAGAATTATGAAAACTTCGGATTTTACGGTTACTTCAGATCCGGGTGGTATTTATAATCCGGATGAAATAAAAAGGTTAAGAGTAATCAATGATTTTTTGGTGAACCTTAGTTACAAGTTTTCTTTGCAGAGTTCTATCGTTTATCAAGATCTCAATAATGGTTTGGCTTCAAACAGTAACTTTAAATGGTTCTCTTTTGGACTGCGCCCCATTTGGCATTTCAACAAGTATTTTTCTCTTGCAATGGAATTACACAAAACAGGAAGGAGTGGATAGCGGATCATTAATTAAAATCACTTTAGCTCCGCAAATTACTCCGAGGAATACGGTTATGAGCCGCCCTGCACTGAGAGTTTTCGTTACTTATGCTTTCTGGTCTGATTCGTTTGTCGGACAAATATCCCCGCTTTCCTACGGTAACCAAAAAGACGGATTAACTTTCGGTATTCAAGCCGAAACCTGGTGGTAAAAATTGTGGTAACAAACTATTGATAATAAGTTTTAACAAGAATTAATTTATCCTCCGAGTTTTTGTCATCAATAACATCTTTTGAATTCAGCTTCTCTTTAATTATTTTGCACCTTAATTTTAAATAAATAAAGAAGCATAATGAGAATAAGCAAAACAGTTATCCCTACAATGAAAGAAGTGCCTGCAGATGCGGTAATTCCAAGTCACATTTTAATGCTTAGAGCGGGAATGATAAGAATGCTTTCGGCAGGAATTTATTCTTTTCTCCCTTTGGGCTATAAGATCGTAAAGAAGATCACAGAAATTATCAGAGAAGAAATGGATGCGATAGGAGGGCAGGAGTTTCACTTACCGGCGCTTAACCCGCGCGAAATTTGGGAAGAGACCAATAGGGTTGAAGCATTCGGGGATACGATGTTTCACGTAACAAACCGCGATTATGTTTTGGCTCCTACTCACGAAGAAATAATGACTTATCATGCAAAAGGAATTTTAAAGTCTTATAAAGATCTTCCGCAGATATGGTATCAGATACAGACAAAATTTAGAAACGAACCACGACCAAGAAGCGGTGTTATTCGGGGCAGACAGTTCCTAATGAAAGACGCCTACTCGTTTGATGCAAGCTGGGAGGACTTAGATAAGTCGTATGAAAAGCACGATCAAGCATACAAAAATATTTTTGACAGGTGCGGAATTAAATATTTTGTTGTAGGAGCTTCAAGCGGGGCAATGGGCGGAAGCAAATCGGAAGAGTTCATGGTAAAATCTGATGCAGGTGAGGATACCGTTGCTTTTTGCGAAAGCTGCGGATATGCCGCTAACGTTGAAGTGGCGGAATCAATTATACCTTCTGTAGAAAGGCATACCGAAAGCAAAGAGATTTATGAAATCTCGACCCCAAATATTCATAGCATTAACGAACTTTGTGAGTTCTTGGGTATTAACGAAAGAGAAACAGCAAAATCGAGAGTATATATTTTCGAAGATGAACCGGTTTTAATTCTTATGTCAGGCAATGACGAAGTGAACGAAACCAAACTGCAGGCAATTTTAGGCGGCGAGGTTCGTCCGGCACATCCGGAAGAATTAGTTGAAATAACCGGGGCGGAAGCCGGTTCTATTGGTCCTATTGGATTTGAGAAAAGGATAATTGCCGATAACAGATTGAAAGACGGTAATAATCTATACAGCGGTGCGAACAAAACCGATTATCATATTGGCGGCATTGACTTGAAACGAGATGTACCCAACATAGAATATCAGGATCTGCGGCTTGTTGAAACAGGGGAAGAGTGTGCAAAATGTGGGGAAGAACTTGAAGTGTTCAAAGCAATCGAGCTCGGACATATCTTCAAATTAGGCACAAAATATTCGGAAGCATTCGGAGCAAATTTTCTAAATGAGAATGGTCAGGCAAAACCAATTATAATGGGGAGTTACGGAATCGGGGTTGAACGCGTGATGGCTTGCTACATTGAACAGAATTATGATGAGAAGGGTATTATTTGGAGGGGTCCGTTAAAACCGTTTGATATTCACCTGATAGGACTGAATATGAAAAAGGAAATTGTCGACACAGAAAGCAATAGAGTTTATAAAGAACTTTTGGCAGAAGGATATGATGTTTTGTTTGACGATAGAAGGGATGCTCAAGCGGGTTTTAAGTTCAACGATGCTGAGTTGATAGGAATTCCTGTTCAGGTTATTGTCGGTGAAAAGAACATCAAAGAAGGATTGGTCGAAATCAAAAAGAGAAAATCCGGAGAGAAATTATTGATCGATAAAGAACATTTGCTGGAAGAACTAAAGGAATTAGTGACTGATCGTTTTATTTAGATTGATAATAGATAAATTCAGAAGAATTCTTATTTAATAATTGCCGAGTTTTTATGAACTACAAACTATATATTGTTTCTACTCCAATTGGTAATTATGAGGATATTACGCTTCGAGCTTTGAAAATATTAAAGTCGGTTGACTTCATTATCTGCGAAGAATATAAACCCGCTAGACGATTACTATCACAATATAGACGATTACTATCACAATATGAAATTGATAAAGAACTCTTTGCCCTCAATGAACACAATGAAAAAGAGGCTGCATCTGAAGTAATTGACGAGATATTGAAAGGAAAGACCGCTGCGCTTATTTCGGATGCAGGAACTCCGCTCTTTTCCGATCCCGGATCATTTCTTGTTGATCAATGCATTTCTCGGAAAGTTGATATTATCCCAATCCCAGGAGCAAACTCTCTTTTTGCTGCTTTAGTGGGAGCGGGATATAACCTTGATAAATTCTACTACTATGGCTGGCTTTCTCCGAAGAAGAATATCCGGCAGAGTCAATTGCAGAAATTAAAAGCAGTAAATGAGTTGATAGTTGTTCTGGAAACTCCGTATAGATTAATCACTTTACTGCATGATGTCGTAAAGGTGTTCGGAAAAAATCAAAGCATTGTTGTTGCATTCAAACTTACCCAAGAAGGGGAGAAATATTACAGGGGAAAAGCTGTGGATATTCTCTATAAACTTTCGGAGAAAAAAGAAAAAGGTGAATTCGTTCTACTGATTGATAATAGGAGAAAGAAGAATTTTATCAAAAAGAAAAATAAAAAGGATAAATTATCCACTTGAAAATTGAGAGGGAAATTTATTACATTATAAATCAAAAAAGATTTTGTAAATATATGAGGAACTTATGTTAAAAGTATTAGATGTAGATTTAACTCCTAATCCACAGGCGTTGAAATTCATTTTAAATCAAAAACTTCTGAATAATGAATCGCGTAGCTTTAATAATGCAGAAGAAGCGGTAAATGATCCTTTTGCAAAAGCTATTTTCGATATAGATGGTGTTGTCTCGGTTTTTTATATGGATAGATTTGTTACTATTGAAAAGGATACAAAGGCAAATTGGGGAAAAATTCAAAAGCCTTTTTCCAAATTGGTAAAAGTTTTTGATCCGGCGTTAATTCCGGAGGAAAAAATTTTAGAAGGATTGTCAGAAGAAGCAACAGCAAAATTAAAGCAAATTACGGAGATTATTGATTTAAGAGTAAAACCCGCACTTGCCGGTGACGGAGGCGGTTTGGAAATATTGGGACTAAATGATAATATTCTTACTATTAGATATCAAGGAGCGTGCGGAACTTGCCCAAGTTCTATTAGGGGAACTCTAACTGCAATTGAAAATTTGTTAAAACGGGAAATAGATTCGAATTTGGAAGTAGTATCCGGTTAGATAATTAAAAAAAATAAAAGCGGTTTTTATACCGCTTTTATTTTAATGTTGTAACTTGACTTACATCGTCTAATTTTACAAACTTCTCGTTGAATTTATAACTCCCGGATTCTGTTTTAATAGTTTTAACATATTTAACAGTAATCTTTGAGGTATGAGTTTTACCTTTCGCTTTATCGGCAAATGTTTGTTTCTTAGCCATACTTTTCTCTCCTAATTAAAATTTAGCTTATAAATATAGAGAATTAATTTAATTATTTAAAGGAGTTTACACGCATTTTGATTGATTTTGAAAAATACTCGGATGAAAAAACGTGTGTAACTGTTCCCGTAACACTACCAGGCGGGAATAAAGATGTTAAGGTATTCATGAAGAGAAGTGATCTTGTCCACCCAATAATTTCGGGGAATAAGTGGTACAAGATGAAATACAACATTGTTGAAATGGAGAAACAAGGTTTTAATACGTTGCTGACTTTTGGGGGCGCTTACTCAAATCATATTCATGCAGCAGCTCATGCTGGAAAATTATTCGGGTTTAAAACTGTTGGATTAATTCGCGGGGAGGAACATCTTCCCCTAAACTCTACTTTACAATCGGCTGTTAATGACGGAATGGAACTTCACTATGTTGATAGAACAACATTCAGAAAAAGAGAAACAAAAGAATATCTTGATTCGCTTAAAGAAAAATTCGGGGATGTTTATATTCTTCCGGTTGGAGGAACTAATACAGTTGCTTTAAAGGGTTGTGCGGAAATTATTGATCAAATTGATATCGATTATGATTACGTCTGCTCAGCTTCGGGGAGCGGCGGCACTTTTGCCGGTTTGGTTGCCGGATTAAATGGGAACAAACATGCAATAGCTTTTCCAGCCTTAAAGGGAGGAGCGTTTTTAGAGGAGGTAATTTCGGATTTGGTTTCTGAATACACAGGAAAAACTTTTTTAAATTGGGAGTTGAACACGGATTATCACTTTGGCGGTTTTGCAAAACTTTCGAAAGAGTTAATTGAATTTACACATGAGTTCAACAAACTGAACAACTTTGAGTTAGATTATATTTACACAAATAAAATGATGTTTGGAATTGCTGACTTAATCAGAAGAGGATTTTTTAAATCCGGAGAAACCATTATAGCAATTCATTCCGGTGGATTACAAGGGAACATGGGAATGAGAAAAGATCAATGAAAATACCAGGTTTTTTTTAATATGAAGATCGCTATTTGTTGGAACAACTTTCGTTCTGAAACATCTAAATAAAAGTTGATTATATTATAAAATTAGGAGGAATTAATTAATGAAAAAAACAATAATTCTTACACTTGCACTTCTCTTATCAAGCACGCTTATCGCCTCACAAATTCCAGATGGTTTCACAAAAGTCAAAACTAAAGGAGGAATAACAGAATATAAGCTTGAAGATAATGGTCTCTCGGTTCTGCTGATGGAAGATCACTCTGCTCCGGTGCTTACTTTTATGGTTACGTACCGTGTCGGTTCAAGAAACGAAGTAACCGGCACAACGGGTGCAACACATCTGCTGGAACACTTGATGTTCAAAGGAACAGAAAAATACAACAAAGCCAACGGTGGACATATTGATGCCCTGCTTGGCAATATCGGGGCAAGATTGAATGCTTCAACATGGTTTGATAGAACGAATTATTTCGAATCAATTCCAAGCAATTACTTAGAACTGGCGATCAGTATTGAATCTGATAGAATGAGAAATCTTTGGCTTCACAAGAAAGATAAAGAATCGGAAATGACTGTTGTCCGTAACGAATATGAGCGTGGGGAAAATTCACCTTTCCAGGCATTGAATACGGCAATCTGGGCTGCCGCAATTGAAGCACATCCGTATCACCACCCCACAATTGGCTGGAGATCGGATATTGAAAATGTTCCGATCGAAAAATTACGCGCATTCTACGACACATTCTATTGGCCGAACAACGCCACGGTAACAGTAATTGGAGATTTTGACACAAACAATGCTTTAGAGCTTATTAAAAAATATTACGGAGAGATTTCTACTTCACCTCAGCCGATCCCAAAAATTTACACAACCGAGCCGGAACAGCAGGGTTTAAGAAGAGTAACTGTAAACCGTGCCGGACAGTTGGGAGTTGTGGGCATAGCTCATAAAATTCCTAAAGGATTGAGTGAAGAAACTTATCCTCTTATACTACTTGACTATATTTTGACGAATGGAAAAACAAGCAGATTTTACAGAGCGCTGGTTGATAAAAATAAAGCCGTAAATGTTTTTGATTTTTATGTTCCCTTCCATGATGCTTCGTTATTCACGCCGTATGTCTTCTTGGCTCCGGGTGTCAAACATGAAGAAGTGGAAAAGATAGTTATTGATGAAATAGATAAAATAAAAAACGAGGGGGTAACGGATGCAGAGGTCAATAGAGCGATAAACCAGATCATAGCAGAAACCGCTTATGATAGAGACGGATCTTTCTCTATTGCCAGTCAGTTAAATGAAGCTATCGCAAAAGGGGATTGGACTTTCTATGTTGATTATTTGGATAACCTGAAAAAAGTTACCGCTAAGGATATTCAAGATGTAGTGAAAAAATATTTTGTAGAAAGTCACCGTACAATTGGTTATTTCATTCCAAAGAGCGGAGGTGGAAATAAAGAAGAAATAAAATCGTCGTCATGGTATGAAGACCAAACGAAAGCTTTTTATAAAGGGAACGATAACAGTAATAGTAATTTAAATTCTATAATAATTGAACCTGCTCCGGCTCAAGCGCCGAAAATTTCTGATAATATCAAATCGAATAAGATTAATGAAATTAAAGTTATAACAGCTAAGACAGGCGTAAAAGATGTGATCACTTTCATGGGTAGTTTTGCTGCAGGAGATTCTTTTTCACCGGAAGAAAATTCCATGATTGCCGATCTAAC
>QILJ01000293.1 GCA_003233295.1 Ignavibacteria bacterium
CTTGCTTCAAGTGAAGCCGATACAATGATATGTCGGTTAACGTCAATAATATTCTCACCCTCCGGTGTTTTCAGAAAGCCCCAGAATGGCGCTGCCATTTCCGCTTCGTGCCCATCTGGTGAAACTGCAATTGTTATTATACCTTGATATACCGGTCCTCTGTCTTCAACCGGTACATAAGTTGAATCGGCAAACATAACCCATTGCGAGTACCAGTCATATGTTCCCGGCGCTAGACGGACAATACCTTGAGCAAGATCATTTTCCCAGTTTGCATTGTAGTCAGCTTCAGAAATATATTCATGATTTAAATAGTGCCCGGTATTATATGCTCCCTGATAGAATTCAACTTCCATATTCATATCGTAGCCTTTGCTGTCAGGCCAATATCCACCTTCTCTAAGGGGATAACCGGTCGTATCATTTTCATCCACATCAATAGTAAAGATGAAATAGTAACGTCCGTTTTTTGCATCTCCAAGTGAATCGGCGGAAGTCCTTCCGATTATACCAGTTGCTTTCATATACCCGTAAATAGTACTGTCGTCATTAGCGAATTTTACTTCAAGTAGATCTACATCGGAGTAGTCAATAAACTTTGAAGGCTGTCCACCTTCCGGATATCCATCGGTATCATGAACATTATCAGCAGAATCCTTAACTGCAATCGGAATATCGATCCAATCTTCAAAATTTCCATCGATAACAATTTTGTCTTGTGAATAAATCATAGTTTGCGCAATAAGCAATAGCATAAATAGAATCTTCTTCATTTTTTCCTCTTAAATTAAAAGTGTTGTTTTAAATTACAGCGGTTTAGAGTGAGAAATCAGATAGTAAAAAAAACAACACTTTACGTGTGTAATAAAAGATATTTTTCCAGTTATATTTGTGCAAATTATTGTAGAACAGATTACTAATCTGTTTTACAATAAATTAGGCTCTCAATTACTGTTAAATTATTCAGCACTTGGACTTTCTTTAATTAATTCCATAGCTTCGTTTATTATGATTTCTGCCGTTCTCTCGCCAAGACTAGTTCTGCTTATATAATTATATCTTTCAAAGCTTTTGAAATCTTCTTTCGTCATTATGTAACCATAAGCGTCATTCGTTAAGCCAAAGATGAACGGATTTTTGGTTTTCATTTTCCTTTTTATATAAAACCCAATATTCGGTAAAGCTTCTCCTGGAATTGTAATGACCTGTGCATTACCAATATCCAACAAATTCATTCGTGTCGAAACAGTTTCATTGTTCGGCATTTTATAATCAAGTATAGTATGGTTTAGGATAAACTTCATTAAGTCTGAATCAACTGGAAGATCAAAATCTTTGCTTGCAACATAAACTTGCGGATCTTTTTGAATATCTGCATTAGAAATGATTCTGAGAGCTTCATTAGCAAGCAGTTCGCCAATTCTAATGCACTCATTCCAATCTTTCACTTCTTTACCATTGTTTCTTCTGTTATCTGCCGTAACCATACCGCCCTGAGCGCTGTTCATAAATATTGCCATTCCTCCAACCTTAGACTCAATTTTATCATATAGTGGCCCAATTAGGTCAGGGGTAGTCACTCCTTGACTATTTCCAACTACCTCCGGATGAATTGCGTAGTTAACCAAAGTTGATATTACTTTATTATCGTCAACAGATATAAACTGCATTACTCCACACCGTGGATCATACAACTTGGGAGCATACGCATTATAAGCAATTTTTCCTTTTGCCTTACCGACTGCAATCTTTACATTTGTGGGCTTAATACTTTTATACGCTTCGTTAATTGCTGCTGCAGTTTGTTTTACTAGGAAATCAATATACTTTAGATCGGTTCCCGTATTGCCCTTTTCATCTGCAAAGCCATAAACGTCGGGCGCACTATGTGTATGGGTTACACCAATAATTATATTTTTAGGTTTTATCTCTGGAACTAGCGCACGAATACGATCGCCTATTAATTTTGGTACACCGAGGTTATCGATAGAAATGATCGCAATTTTAGTATCACCTTTTGTCAGTACCAGAGCACGTGTTGTCAGTTCTCCCCATTTAATATTTGACGGTTTCGGGATGCCCACACCGCCTGATACCGGCAATAGCGGATCTGGTGTTATATTTTTGTAAGCAGCGCCAACTTTTAATTGCTGTGCTTGGATAGAAAGCGTTAATGATACTGCTGTGATAATATATATGAATATTCTGTACATAACTTTACTCCTTTTATTAAATTATAAAATGTATTCTTTTACTCAACTACTTTTAAATATCTAGCCATCCAATACGGCAGCAAATATTCATCACCGGCTAGTTTACTGTGCTGACCGCCACCGCTATCCAGATCAAATGGATTGGCATTATGTCGATGCATTTCAGTTTCAGAAGGATAAAGCAACTGTTTTGTTGTTTGTCCTCTGAAATTTTCAGGTAAGAATTCAAGATCTTTTCTATGTGAGTTCTTAGTTGAATATCTATCCAAATCCAAATTGAATTCTCTTAAAAACCAAAGTGTTGATTCCAGGTCAATATCCCCGCTTGTTCCATACGTTAATACATTCCAAAGCGCATTTCGTTCCGGTAGTTCCGTTTCCCAATGCTCTCGGATAACTTCAACATATTTATCCTTAAGATCATTGTTAAATGCATAGTGATACAACACCCAGTATGTAAGGAATGCCATTTCATCATCCGAATGATTCCATCCATCTCCCATAATATCACCCATATGCGAGTAGTCTAAAGTCTTATGCATATCTCTCATAGGTGCCATAATATTATCTAGATAGCCGTAATCATTCATCATTCTAAATGCTTCTGATTTATAAATTTCCTTTCCCGTGAGAGAATATGCTAGCTGTAAGCCCGCTATTAAATGTGTGCTGTTCAACTTTCTATCCGATACATAATGAGGATACTTGTTTACGTAATCTGGATTCCACCTGCCCCATCGCGTAGGCTTACCGTCATAATCAACAAAGTAATAATCATTATCAATAATGTGAGTCATTATTGCATCAATAAAATCTGCAACCCTTTGTTTCTCTTCTTTCGTTTCAGCAACAAACTCGTCAATCACAGAAGCAACAAAAAGATAAGCAATATATTCATCAGTACTGGTAGTTCCCTTCCAATCCCATTCTTTTTCCTGCGAGTGCCGCCATGCATCATGGTTGAAAATGATCCCTCTTCTCTCAAAAGTTCTGGAAGGAAATCCTTTTAAGGGATTAACAGTCAAAAGACGTTCATACGATTCAAACGATTCCCACACGTACCGTCTTGCAATTTCTTCACCGGTAGTTGCGTAGCGGAATGCTTGACTCCCCAGATAGAGTGAAGTCCATAACCCGTCATTATCGTGATCTACGGAGACCGCTGTTTTTAGATCACCAGGTTTACCATACTTAAATTCATTTACCCAGCCAAAACGCATATGGTATTTGCGAATATCGTTCTGAAATTTTTCCGCCTTATCTGCCAATGTTAATGTTAAATACTTTACTTTATTCAAACCGGTTGGAGTGAGGAAATAGATATCCCCTTTGCTGTTGCTTGCTATATCGATCACATCGTTCTGATCAAGCCAGCGTCTCCCGGCAAAATATCTGAATCGATTCGGTTCTTTTAGGAATGCTCCGTCATCCGAAGTAAACCAAAGCTGGCTGTTTACTTGCAACAAATCTGTAATATTAGGGACAGGAAGTTTATTATTCTTTTTCATTATTTCCTTACCGGTGTAAAGATCAACAGCATAATATCCATCGGCAGTACCGACGATAATTTTATTTGGCGCAAATGTAATTGCTGTAAGATCTTTCCCGCGATGCAATTCTGTCCATTTATCTTTCTCCAATTTATAGATCGCTTCAGAAGTCAAATAATAAAACTCTTTCTTATACACATATGCATTTATTAATTTTCCATCTGGTAATTTGTTCTCAGATAGCTTTTCCTTGCGTTGATAAAGCACAGCGTCATCATTTCCGAAAAGTAAAACCTTATCATCTGCATTCACTAATATTCGATTATACTTTCCTTCCGGAAAATATTTATAAATAGTTCCAGCGTGAGCATTGGTCAAAAATTCATTCGTATATAAATAATATAAATACCCAGTGTTCTCTTGCACTGTAATATCAACAGGAGTTTTGTCAGATAAAAGACGATAAAACAAATCTTTCGATAGCTGATTTTCATAGTAATCACGGAACAATCCTTTATCCGTAAGAACGTAAATGATATCATTGTAATCTACGACAACTTTCTTCATTTCTGTTCCCTTCCATTCGTCAGGAAGTATATATTTAACCGATGTTGCTTGTTTAAATGGGACATCAAGAACCTGGGCAATTAGGTTGACTGATAAAAACAAAATGATCAAAAAGATTCTCATTTTTTCTTTCATATATAATAACCTTTATTTCTAATTCAGTTTATATTTTTAAAACTTAAAAATTTATATTTGTACTTAACTATCTACTCAAAATTTTATACTGCGCTAGCTTAATGCTGAACATTCTGTTCAATTAGAGCAACGAATTCATCTGGTGTCACTATTCTGACATTATTATTCAACAATTCAGCGCATTCAACTATTTGATCGACTCCCATCGACCATATGTGAACCGGAATAAGACTGTATCCATCAGCAGAATGAATATCTGTAGAAAGATTATTCAACTTTGTTGCTATTGAACTTGGAGTTTCAAATCCTTCCCACAATTTATATCTACCGGCGATTACCGGTTTGCCGTTTATCCATTTAATTTCTCCTTTACCTCCAGCATAATCGGAAAAGTAATAATAAAAAAGTGCATCAATATTACTTTGATTTAAATAAGGAAGCAGATATTCATCATCCATTGAATTTCCAATTATATTCAGAATATTCAAATCAGATTTTTTCATATACTCGTTCAACTGATTTGTATATGAATTTAAACTCCCATAAAGATCTGGGTACATATATCCTTGACCTGACGAAGAGGCAACAAAGTAATCCCTTCCAACATCTGACTGATCAGCTGTGTTGTAAAAATAATTTAACACAGTGGGCGCTAATTCACTCATCGCAGGAGACATAGTCCAGCCAATCTTTACTTTGCTTCTGTTTGAAGAACCATACCAATTGGGATTTGTTGCAAAGTCATTTAAAAGCCAAATAATATTGTCACCATCTGTAACCAGGAAACACACAGTATGAACGTTGTCAATTACTTCAGGTGAATTATTATGTTTTAGCTGCTTAGTTTCTTTTTCAAAATTTGAAAGTGTTGACAGATTCAATGCCCAGTCACCGGGATTTACAAAGATAGAATTTTTACTTGCTTTCTCAACCAGCTTGAATTCATCATCACCCCAGCCTAACAATGCAGAATTCGGCTGCATCATTGAAAATATACGAGTTGTAAGATCACTATTAATATCATCGAAAAAGAAAATTGATCTTCCAAATGCAGCGTAATCGCCAAGATGAGTTGCCTTTTCAACTTTTTGATAACATAAAATGTTTGTGTTAAAATCATAATTATCAATCAGCCAATTCATATCTTTATCGCGCGTATCTTCTACAAACGGAATATCGAGAGATTTAACAACTGTTTCATCTTCAGGCAATACGACAATTGCCTTTTTAATTCCAGCTAAAGAGATTGCTATATGAAGCGATGGCGCTTCTGAACTACTTAAAATATATCCGCTTATTTTATCTTTAAACTCAGAGAGCAGCCCTTTAAAATCTGAGACGAAACTATTATCTACTGTTACATGATAATTATTTCGTAAATCATTCAACCACATCAAATATCCTTCTGTGGCTACTCTGTAGATCTGAGGTTTTGTCTGCGCCAAAATACCCTGCAGCGTTTCGATAGTGATACGCTGAGAATTAGAAAAATTCACGTCTTCCACTACAAATAATTTATCCGGTGTCTGTGATACAGGATAAGGACTATTACTAACTCTACTTGGAATAACAGGTGACTGACTTTCATTATTATTAGTCACACTATCTTTACAAGAGCTTAAACTCACAAGAATTGAACTGGCAATAATGATATTAGCGACTACTTTAAATGTCATAATAAATTACATCCCCGATCGATTACAAGTCAATCTTTGACGGGTCAAGAACTACATGTTTAACAGTTTTTCTATTCCATGTGTAAACAATATGAACTAATCCATCTTTTGTTTGAATTACTGACGGATAAGAATATTCTTCATCTTTCGCAGTTTCAGGATCAGTTACCGATTCAAGTTCTAAAACTTCTTTCCAGTATTTGCCGTTAGACGAGACTGCAACTGAAAGAGGAACACGATCACCCCAATTTTTTTCAGTCGGATTATATACTAACAGAAATCTTCCGTCTTTTAGTGTTACTGCATCAATACCGGAATTTGGATTCGGCAAACCAGTTGAAACCATTTTTGTCCAAGTATAGCCATTGTCATAAGACCATGATTCACTAATAACGCCGTTTTTTGTTCTGCATAAAATCTGCAAAGTGTCATTCGGATGAATTAATATTGTCGGCTGAATTGCTCCAAAATCTTCAGAATTGTTTAAGTCGCCAGTTGATGTCCAAGTCTTCCCTCCGTCTGTTGATCTTTCAATCTGTACTTCCCATCCATCATGTTCTGTACTTGTCGGGGCTAGAATATCACCATTCGACAATTGAAC
>QILJ01000063.1 GCA_003233295.1 Ignavibacteria bacterium
TCTCTAGGTAATTGCGTAATTGTTCCGAAGGAAGCATATCCTGAAGTGCATCGTATAAGGGTTTTAAGTAAGGGTCTATCTTGTCTCTGAAGTCGCCTGGTAAAAATCCCAAACTTTCCCCGGCTTCCACAGCAGGTCGAGCTAAAACAATTCGCTGCACCATCCCTTTCTTCAATGCTGAGACAGCAAACGCCACAGCTAGATAAGTTTTACCGGTTCCCGCCGGACCAATAGCAAAACAGATATCATTCTTCTTTACACTTTCGAAATATTTTGTTTGGGTCGGGGTTTTAGCTTTGATAACATCCTTTTTAGAATAGAGTATTATATTATCATACTCTTCGTCATCAATTATCTCTTTTCCAGATCTAGTTAAATCGATAATGGTAGTAACATCAGAAGGATCAAGTTGGTCGGTAGTATTAAGGAC
The DNA here is from genome assembly GCA_003233295.1 of Ignavibacteria bacterium. Next base: position 431 of record QILJ01000063.1, read on the forward strand.
ATAGATCATTTCCTTAAACACTTTTTCTATTACTGTAATTTCTTCACTCTTCCCTTTCAGATAAACATTTTCACCTCTGACAGTGACTGTAGTGCTGAAACGTTCTTCTATTGGTTTGAGATTGGAATCATTGAATCCAAGTAAAGATTGAATATCTACATTATCAATTCTCAGAATTTTTTCTAACTGCGTAACAAACCTCCAATTAATTAACAAGGGCTGCCTCAATATATTAAACTAAATTATATTGAAACAACCCAAAAAATCTAAGTAGAAAATTCACCACTTAAACTATGACTTAGAAAAATACTATTGGCTAAGTGGAGCTGGTTTGTAATTAGCTTTAGCTTTTTCGTATTTAGCTTTTTCGTCTTCAGTTAAGTTAGGAATCTTAAATACTTGTTTAGGATAGATAAGGTCAGGATCTTTAATTTGATCTCTGTTTGCATTGTAAATTACCGGCCATGCAAATCCATTACCATAAAATTTATCTTTCTTAGCTATCTTCCAGAGATAGTCACCTTTTACAACAGTATAGTTAACTTCTTTAGGAGCCTCTTCCCATGCGTCTAGCATAGCTTGCATTTGATTGTTCACTTTGTTGTGGAATTCAGGAAGTGCACTTAACTTACTTGCTTTCAAGTTATCCAATGCAACTTGTTTATCATCTTTTGGTGATTCTTTCCTTTGAATTTGACCTTCTAACTGAGCAACTTCTCTTCTAAATCTTACGACATCAGCTTCTGTTGCACCAACAAGCGCATATTTTTCATTGATACAGTCCTCAACTGATTGCAATGCTGCTTGTTTCTTTTTTAACTCATCAATTGAGCTTTTAAGTTCGTTGATCTGTTTTGTTAAATCAACTCTTTGCTCTGTGAGTCTATTCATTTCTGTTTGAAATTCGTCTTCAGTCATTTCCTTTTCTTCTTGAGCCATTACGCTAACAGAGAAGAAAAGTAATAAACCCAAGATACCAGCTATTAACTTATAACTTTTCATTTAATCCTCCGTTTATTTGTTTCGATTGGCTAAATTAGCTTCAGTTTCAGCTTTCTCTTTAGCGCATTGTTCAAGTTTTGCATTTTGTTCTGCGATTTCTCTTTCAAGTTTCGTCTTCTCACTTTTTAGCGAGTTGGCTTCTTTCTCAAGAGATTTCACTTCTGAGCGTAAAGCATTTAGATTTGCCATATCTTCTTCACTTACTCCACCGCAACCAACAAAGGTAACCATTCCGGCTAACATTAATGCAGCAATAGCAGTAGTGAATGCTCTTTTTGCTTTCAGCATCGGATTCCTCCTACTTTTATGATAATTAGTTAATTAAATAATTTTGATGTATGTTACAAAATAAATAAAAATTTCAACAATAATCATAAAAAATTTAAATTATTTTTTCATCAACAAAGCTGGTAAATTTATTGCCAGCAACTATAATATGATCAAAAACATTTATCTCTAAAATTTTACCCGCTTCAACAAGTCTTCTCGTTACCTTGATATCTTCCTGACTAGGTTTTTCGTTTCCACTTGGATGATTATGCAGTAAAATTATGTTGGCTGAATTATTCTCTATTGCCACTTTGAAAACCTCTCTGGAGTGAACAATGCTGCTGTTCAAACTACCGACAGAAACAACTTCGTAACGAATTATTTTATTTGCCGAGTTAAGACAAACTACTATAAATTTTTCCTTTACTTCATCTCTGAATAGCGGTATAAATATTTCCGCAATATCACTCGGTGATGTTATTTTTTTATTTGAAAACCACTTGCTCTGTGATTCAACTCTTCGGCTTATTTCGAAAGCAGCAGCTAATGCGGCGGCTTTATCCTTACCTATCCCGTTACTCTTCTGTAATGCTTCAACACTAAGCATAGCAACAGTTGCAAGATTGTTATATTTCTGAATGACGGATTGAGCCAACTCAATAACCGATACACCTTTCGTGCCCGTTCTCAATAAAATAGCCAATAGTTCGGCATCGGTTAAACTTTGCGGTCCTCGGATAAGAAGTTTTTCCCTCGGTCTATCATCGAGCGGAAGATCTTTTACTTTGATAATCCCCTCCACCTATTAGATTTATAAACTTAACAGAGTTTCAACCCGTCAATAGCTTCAGAATATTCCGGATTAATCTTCAGTGCTTTCTCAAAATAATTTTTTGCCGATTCAACTTTATCTTGTTTCAAATAAGAATGACCAAGCAGGGTAAGTAGTTCTGCCGATTTATGCGTGTTGTCAATAACCCCTTCAAGATTCATCTCTGCTTTCGAAAGTTCTCCTAACATAAGTAGAATTCTTATTTGTAAATGTTTCCAAGCAATAATTGTCGAATCCATTTTAACCGCTTTTCTTATCGACTCACCAGCATGATAATACATTTCTTTGTAATAATAAACTTCTGCCTCAATCTTATATGCTTCAGGAATTTGAGTAGAATATTCAATTGACCTCTTCACGCTTGCAAGAGCATCATCATATTCGTTAAAAACCATATGGGTCTTAGCTAGATAAAGATAAACATTAGGAATAAACTCTGATGAGCTATATTTGTCCAAGTAATTTTTAAAGTTGATATGAGCAATTTCAAATTGGTTAGTATGAAAATAAAGCAAGCTCCGGATGTACTCCATATTCTCGTCACTGATATGCTGGAATTTATCAACAAACTTAAAAGCTTCTTTAAACATTGAATTACGCAGCATATAAAATCCAACGAGTCTTACAACTTCTTCATCTGTTCCATTATTATCCAGATAACTATAGAATAAATTTATCGCTGCTTCTCCTTTACCAAGCTGATCATAAATATCGGCAAGTTTAATTGTAGCAACTCTCTCAGCATCTTTTATGTACAGCAATTTTTTATAGATCTGAATTGCTGCAAGAAGATTTCCTTCACTCACAAATGTAGAGGCTTTTTTAAAATTTGATTCGATATGTAACTGTTCTGTTATTCCCATTCTATTGTTGAAGGTGGTTTTGAACTAATATCATAAACAACCCGATTTATTCCCGGTACATTCCTAATTATTTTATTTGAAGCTGATTCTAAAACTTCTGGAGCAAAGGGATACCAATCAGCAGTCATTCCGTCAACTGAAGTAACTGCACGCAGCGCCAAAACATTTTCGTACGTTCTGGCATCGCCCATAACTCCAACCGATTGAACCGGAAGCAGCACTGCAAATGCCTGCCAAATTTCATTATAAATATTGAAACGTCTTAATTCATCAATAAATATTTGATCGGCTTCTCTGAGTATTTCCAATTTCTCTTCAGTAATATCCCCGATAATTCTGACAGCAAGTCCTGGACCAGGGAAAGGATGCCTCCCGATGAATTCCGCAGGCAATTCAAGTTCTCTGCCAATTGCTCTTACTTCATCTTTGAACAATTCTCGGAATGGCTCAATCAACTTTAGATTCATCTTTTCAGGCAGCCCGCCAACATTATGATGAGTTTTAATTGTCATCGACTGTCCTTTTACCGGAACTGATTCTATAACATCTGGATAAAGTGTGCCTTGAACCAAATAATCAATCTGTCCAAGTTTTCTACTTTCTTCCTCAAATACTTCAATAAAAGTATTACCTATAATTTTTCTTTTCTTTTCGGGATCAGAAACACCTTTCAATTTTGTAAGGAACTGCTCTGATGCATCAACATGGATTAAATTCAGATTATAGCTTTCCTTGAACATCTGAATAATATCACGGCTTTCGTTCTTACGCATCAAACCCGAATCGATATGGATGCACACAAGCTTATCTCCAATCGCCTCACTCATAAGAATTGCTGCTACAGATGAGTCAACACCACCGCTAAGAGCACATATAACCCTCGAATCACCAACTAGTTCTTGAATTTCTGCAATTGCAGATTTAATAAAATTTGATGATGTCCAATTGCCGGTGCATCCGCAAATATCGAATAGGAAATTTTTAATTATAATTTTTCCATCTTCTGTATGGACAACCTCAGGGTGAAACTGCAAACCATAAATTTTCTTATCTTCGTTTGATACAACACAGATGGGAGTATTATCCGTTGTGGCATTGATCGCGAAACCATCAGGCATTTTTGTGATCAAGTCGCCATGACTCATCCAAACAACTGAATTGTCTTTTACTCCGTCTAAAATCTTGGTCTCATTTTGGATGATTATATTTGCTTTACCATATTCTCTATCCTCAGCAGGCTCAATTTTGCCACCGAAATTATTAGCGATCAATTGTAATCCATAACAAATACCGAGAATCGGAATCCCCAGATCAAAAATTTCTTCATTAATTTCCGGGGCGCCATCATCATAGACACTCATTGGTCCACCCGATAAAATAATACCAACGGGATTCAACAACTTTATTTTTCCAAGCGGTAATGTATGCGGATGGATTTCGGAATAGACATTAATTTCCCTAATTCGTCTTGCAATTAATTGAGTGTATTGGGACCCGAAATCTAGAATTAATATCAACTCTTTATGCTGCATAAATTATTCAACTAAAAATTAATGATGGTAAAAAAAGAAAAGCAGATGGCTAACCACCTATCTGTTTTTTATAATCCTCTCCACTAAGTAAATTATCAACTTGCGAAGAATCGGATAATTCAACTTTGATAAGCCAGCCCTCGCCATATGGGTCTGAATTAACAAGTTCAGGTTCATCTTCAAGTCGCTCATTTATTTCAATCACCTTGCCGGAAACCGGTGCATAAAGATCACTAACAGTTTTTACAGCCTCAATTGAACCAAATGTTTCGTTTGCAGCAATTTCATCTATATCAGAATCAATATCTATATAAACAATATCACCTAGTTCACCTTGAGCATAATCACTGATCCCAATTAAAGCCGTGTTTCCATCAACTTTAACCCATTCATGATCTGCAGAAAACTTATAATCTTCCGGAATATTCATTATTACCTCACTTCATTATCTAATAATTTTTCAATAGAATTTGTATCATAGTCATTTTTCAAAAAGTGTTTATTTTTCAAAACTTTCTGATGGAACGGAATTGTTGTTTTAATGCCTTCAATCGTAAATTCTTCAAAAGCACGTTTTGCCCTCGCAATTGCATGATTCCTATCAACTCCCCAAACAATAAGTTTTGCAATAAGTGAATCGTAGTAAGGAGGGATCACATAATCGGTGTAAATATGAGAATCGACCCTCACACCAAATCCGCCAGGAAAATGAAGATAAGTGATCTTACCGGGTGAAGGACGAAAATCATTTTCCGGATCTTCTGCATTTATTCTGAATTCAAAACTGTGTCCGCTTAATTTTGACGGACGGTCTTTCACTTCTTCACCGGCAGCAACAAATATCTGCTGCTTAATTAGATCGATATTGTTAACCATTTCCGTCACGGGATGTTCAACTTGAATTCGTGTATTCATCTCAATAAAATAAAAGTTCTGATCTTTATCTACAAGGAATTCAATGGTTCCAGCGCCCTCATAGTTAACAGATTTAGCACCCAGAATTGCAGCCTCTGACATTTTCTGACGAACTTCTTCGGTAATAACCGGAGATGGTGATTCTTCGATCAATTTTTGATGTCTCCTTTGAATTGAACAATCTCTTTCACCGTAAGAATAAACATTTCCGAATTGATCCCCCATAATTTGAATCTCAACATGACGGGGACTTTCAATGAATTTTTCAATATAAAGGTCCGGATTGCCAAAGCCTACATTAGCTTCATTGCTGGCAGTCTGGAATGCATTTTCAACTTCATCTTCGTTCCAAACGATTCTCATTCCTTTACCGCCGCCGCCTGCTGAAGCTTTCAATATAGCCGGATAACCAATTTCTGCCGCAACTTTTTTAGCTTCATCAATTGTATTTATAATGCCTTCACTACCAGGTACAACCGGCACACCGACTTTTTTCATTGTCTCTTTTGCGAAAGCTTTATCACCCATTTTTTGGATCATATCCGCCGAAGGTCCGATGAACTTAATATCCATCTCTTCACATATCTGTGAAAACTCGGCATTCTCCGCCAAGAAACCGTAACCGGGATGAATTGCATCAGCTCCGGTAACTTCTGCAGCCGCTATTATGCTGTTAATTTTAAGATAACTTTCCGTACTGCTGGGTGGTCCAATACAAACTGCTTCATCGGCAAAGACCACATGCGCCGCTTCTCTATCAGCTTCAGAATACACTGCAACGGTAGGAATATCAAGCTCTTTACAAGTTCTGATAATTC
>QILJ01000263.1 GCA_003233295.1 Ignavibacteria bacterium
AATCGAGAGAGAATCTAAAAACAAACTGATCGTTATAGCATCAAATGAAGAGAGTGATCTCGCTCTTTGTAAAGAAATAATTTATGTGGAAAAATATAAGAAATGAAACTTATCTGTGTAAATTTGTTTAATATGTGTTATCAGTGTCCTATCAAGAGAGGACTAAAGTGAAAGCATTTGCCCTTTTTAAAAAAGATTGGCAGTCGGAACTAAGGACAAGATATGCAATAAATGCACTCGCAATGTTTATCTTAGTTACTATTAGTGTTATTTTATTTTCGATTGGACAGGAAAATATATCGGAACATTTAACCGGCGGACTGCTTTGGGTCGTAATATTCTTTTCGGCAATGTCGGGTTTATCGCGGGCGTTTGTTTCAGAAGAAGATAAAGGAACCACTCTGACCCTTCATTTAATTGCAGCTCCCTCAACTATATTCAATGGCAAGTTGATCTTCAATGTTGTATTGGTTTATATAATGAATATTGCCATTACAATTTTGTTTGCCTTTTTATTTAATTCATTTGTGATTCAGAATTTTTCAATATTTCTTCTTGCCGGTCTTTTCGGAAGTTTCGGTATTGCAGTCTCTTCCACAATAATAGCTGCAATAATCTCGAAAGCAAGCGCCAAAGGAACTCTTTACCCGGTGCTGGCTTTTCCAATTCTATTGCCGCTTATACTTGTATTATTAGAACTTACTAAGTACGCAATCGATGGGAAACCTTTGGACTCGGCTTTAGTTGAGCTTGCAGTATTAGTATGTTACGATGTGATAATGCTTACGGCATCTTACTTGCTTTTTGATTTTATCTGGAAAGATTAAAAATTTGAAATCGTGAATTTTGAATTGATTATCTTTACTTCACTAAAAAATAACTTCAACTTATAATGATCACTTTTAAATATTCACTTGTCTCGAAATTAATTTATCGTTATGCAAATGTTCCGCTAACACTATTTTTATTGCTGTATATGGTTTCATCTTTTGCTTATATGTTCCGAGATTGGTTTTATGTGTTCCCATTTCTTCTTAACCTGATAATAATCATTGCGCTAAATAGATATTACTTAAGAACGTATAAGTTCTTTCCTTTTAGAATTGATATTAATAACGAGAAAATAATTTGCAGTGATTATTTTAAAAAATCTAAACAAATTGAAATTACACTTATCGATATTGATGAAATTGAGGGAGGCATACTTTCTGGAACACCAGCCAAACCCATTTATATTCATGATGGAAAGAATGATGTTATTGTAGGAATTAGTCCCCACCTAAGAAACAGCAATAAATTAATCACAATCATCTTAAGCAATATCAGCAAACCTCTTTACGACGAAGTACTTAAAGGCATGCAGGAATTGGGCAATCCGAAAGCTTCCAAGGATAAAAAAAAAGCCCGTCATTAAACGGGCTTTTTTAGAACTTTAGAATCAGTTTATTTCTTTGGTGGAAATACAGCATCTTGAGCTGCTTTTGCCACTTTGAATTTAACAACCTTTTTAGCAGGAATTTTAATTGCTTCGCCTGTCTGTGGGTTGCGTCCCTTTCTAGCTTTTCTAGAAGCTGTAGATACTTTGCCTAATCCAGGAATAGTGAAGCCTTTTTTAGCATTAAGATGCGCTAAAGCTACTAAATCTTCCAAGAATTGTGTTGCTGTTTTTTTAGTTGTACCCAAACGACCAGCAAGAACATCAACAATTTCGCCTTTGGTCATTGGCTTTGCTGCTGCTTTAAGCTTTGGTAAAGCTTTAGGAGCTGCTTTTTTAACTACAACTTTCTTTGGAGCTGCTTTTTTTTCAACAACTTTTTTAGGAGCTGCTTTCTTCTTAGCAACAACTTTCTTAGGAGCTGCTTTTTTTGCTACAGCTTTTTTAGGAGCTGCTTTTTTCTTAGCAACAACTTTCTTAGGAGCTGCTTTTTTTACCGCAGCTTTTTTTGGAGCTGCCTTTTTTGCTTTTGCCATATTAAGCCCTATTATTGTTAAGGATTTCTTGAACGTCATACTTAAAATAAATAAAAAATTTAATAAAAAAAATATTTTAAATAATTTTTTATTCTCTTTTTGCCTAGTAATAACAAGACATTATTGAATTATTTATATGTTAGATTCCAATTTGTTATGTATTTTAAATAGAGAAATAAATTAGAATGTATTATAACTCGATCACCTAATGAAAATATACTTAAAATTATCCCTGTTTTTACTAATATTGGTTTCGCCTAGTATTTATGCGGTCAATAGCAATATCATGTCAGATTCATTGAAAACTGATTCCCTTTTTATTTCTGATTCAATAAATGTCGTTTCTCATGATTCTATAACCAGCATTGATACAACGGGCACACCGATACAAAAAGAAACCCTTATCCCAGTCCGGCAGATCACTGCGCTGAGATCTTATGAGTATGGAAGTAAAATTAAGGAAAAGAATTTTAAGACAGATGATTACAGAACGAGCGCAGATCTGTTTACTTATCTGCCTTACGGGTTTCTGCAGGATCTTGGTCAGTTCGGTCAACCGAATGAGCAGATGTTTTACGGTATGGGATTCGGGAACATCGGGTACAGTAGGGATGGTGTAAGACTAAATAGTCCATGGCAGAATTCTTTCGACTTGAACAGATTGGCATTTGAACGGACTGATTCGTTGGAGATTATTCCTCTCGCACGGGGATTCTTATTTGATCTGTATAATAATCCCGTTGGCGTAAACTTTTATACAAGGGATTACTTCTCTCCCCGTCCAGTCACGAGATTGAAATTCTATCAAGCCAGTTTTGACGAAGGTTTTATTGATCTTTTATTTCATACTCTTGTTACCAGAGGATTTAGTTTTGGTTTTGGTTTAACTGTGGCGGGTATTGATTCACGCTTTTCCAACAGCGATTATGATTCATGGAAGTTTAACGGGAAGCTAAGTTATATGTTCAATAAAGATATTTTTATTAGAGCTAATTATTATTTCACAAACGATTCTCTTGCATTAAACGGGGGTCTGCCTTCTCCTAATATTGAAAACGGATATTATACTAATGTGCTGTATACTGATCGATACCAGTTATCAACAAATCATTATGGAGATATAAAAGTATTGGCAACAATTTTCCCTAATTCAAAAACTGACTTGACCCTTTATTATCAATATGATAAGCAAAAGTTTAGACAGAATGCAAGTGATAAAAATACCGATATACCAAAGATAATAAATGATAATTCTTATCAAACAATTGGTCTGAGTTTTAGGAATGATTATGTAAATGATTACTTCAATCTTTTAGCCTCTGCTAATTACGAGTTTGTGGATTACTCATTAGAATTTATGAATACTTACCAACAGGAGAATACCTTTGCTGTTGCCGGACAATTGCAGTTAACTCCAATTGAGTCTTTGATAGTACCAACTTTTTATGCAAAGTACACTAATTATGCTAACGCAAGCTACTTAGGTTTTGGCGGTGATGTTAATATTGTTTTAAGTAATCTACTGACCTTATATGGCGGGTTATCATTTTATTCCAAACCGCATTCAATTATGGAAAGATACTATAGCAATGCACAAAATATTCCGGCTGGTTATTCGCTGCGGAAATCTCCGGATAAATCCAAAGTCAGAGCTTTAGAAATTGCCGCTAAGTTTAACCTAGACTTCTTTTCTGCGGATATTTCTTATTTCACATATAGCAACACTAATGCTTTCAAACCGATAGTATATAACTACACTGACTCCCTCTTAATTAATGAAATATCAATATTGGAAAGTTATTCACAATCTATATCCGGTGTTAACATTGATTTTAATTTTAAAGTTTGGAAATTATTGTTCAGTAATAATGTAACGTATTACTTCCAAACTAATAACGAAGATTATTCTGCTAAACCAGATTTTTCAGTTGCGGGAAAACTCTATTATATAGATATGCTTTTCGATAACAACTTAAGATTGAAAACAGGGATCAACTATCGCTTTACCGGAGAACAGCCCTACTTTGTTTATGACTTTGAAAAGAGTATGCAAACACGCTTTGTTACAAGTGATGCAGCCGGTACACGTCTAATTAAAAACGAGATTGTACCAACATCATTTCAGTTAGATCTATTTCTTGCAGGAACTATCCAGGAAGTTGCTACGGTTTTTCTCGTTCTCGAAAATATTACTGGTAATGATTATTATATAGTTCCATACTATTACAAACAACCGCAAATGCTCCGCCTAGGGGTCTCTTGGATTTTATTCGATTAATTCAGTTCTCATTTATTAGATTGAAATTATTATATTAAATCGAAATATTAAATTTGCTTTGTTTTAAAAAGGATTAAGATAAAACCATATATCATAATTTTTCTAATAGGAATTTTTCTTTCACAATTTCTTCTCGCACAATCAGATTCTGTTGATGTAACATTTTATTACAGTACCGATGATCTTCCAACTATTGTTTATTTGCCTGGTGAGTTCAATGGATGGACGCTGAATTCATCAAGCGCCATGACACAAGATCCGGCAACCGGGATATGGTCTAAAACCGTTAGGTTAAGGGTCAGCGGTCCATTTCCGCTTCCCGCTCAAAATAGTATTCCGGGTGCTTATCAATATAAGTTCAATTCAGATGGAAGCTGGCTGCAGGATCCGTTAAATCCGCGGTACAATGTTAATGACAATAATAATTCATACTTATACATAAAAAATCCCACGATACATTATTTGCTTCCTAACTCAACTCATGCTTCCGGAATAATTAGGACAAGATTCCCGGAGATTTCTGCTTATATTTTTCCGGCAAAAAACTCATCGGTTGATACATCTTCTCTAAAGATCACAATTGATGATATTGAATATACAAGTATTGGGCGAAGCTATGACTCTGAGAAAAAATCAATAAGTTTCATTCCAACAAATCCACTGACAAATGGTGTACATAAATTAAAAATTTATGCGATGAGTTCAACCGGATCTTCAAATTCAGATTCAACTACTTTTACAGTACAGGGCGGATTGGTAAAGCTTTTAACAATGCCGTCGGAAACATGGAAAACTTCGTGGAGGCTGCAAGGGGCAATCTTCGATAGTAATGGGGAGATTGATACAACAATCTCTGCTGCTCAAATAAATCGTTCCGATTCTTCCTGGATAGTGCAAGTAACCAAGGGACTTGTTGATACTACTTTATATTTACACGAAGGAAATAATTATTTTACTCTTCAAGCAGAAGTAAATGGTCTGCCGGAAGTTTCCGATTCGCTAAATATTTTTCGTAAAACAAATAAAACTCCGAATGCGAAAGTCACTATTACACAGTTAGGAACGGCACTGACTTTAAGCGCCTCACAAAGTACTGACCCGGATAGCCAACAGCTGAGTTATTTGTGGAGTGAAGACATATCAAATCCTGAACTACTTGGTATTACCGGATAGACTGCTGAAGAAATACAAATTTCCAAACCGGTAACCACCGGTGAATACTATGTTACCTTAAGTGTAACTGATACCGATTTAAACGTGGATTCAAATAGAACTTTTTTTGTGGTAGAAGAAGATAATTTTAACGTTAAAGTTGCCGGATATGAAGACAATCCGGAATGGTTAAAAAACGGAAGAATTTATCTTTTATTCTTCAAAGCGTTTACGCCTGCAGGAACAATAAAAGCTGCTATACCAAACTTAGAATATATTAAAGCGATGGGCTTCAACATTATCTGGGTTCTTCCGATAACAGAAATTCCCGGCGATGTTGATAACCAGATAAATATCGGGTATAATATTATTGACTTCTTAAAAGTTGAATCTTCTCTTGGCACGGACGAGGACTACAAGGAGTTTATTGATGCAGCACATGATCTTGGGATAAAAGTAATACAGGACATCACTCAATCATACCGGTAAGGAGCATCCGTTTGCTAAAGAAGCTGCTCTGAACAGAGATCTATCACAATATTGGAACTACTATCAGACCGTTTCAATTCCACATAACACAAACGGTCTGGGAGAATGTGTAACTCCCGAAGGCATCTATTATTATTGTGCTTTCAGTGATGCACTTCTTAATTATGACTGGTCTGACCTGGATGGAAGAAATTATATGATCGATGTTTATAAATATTGGGTTAGTCAATTTGGAGTTGACGGTTATAGGTTTGATGTATATTGGGGTCCCCATAGAAGATATGGCGAAGATGATATGGGCATACCGGTTAGAACTTCTCTCAAGCATATTAAACCGGATCTGCTTCTTAGGAGAACAGGAAGGAACTGGAACGGAAGTTGTCTATGCCGATCACGGCGGCGGACTTGACGCAGCCTACGATTGGTCCTTATACTGGAACGGTATACGAAGCTTCGGGTTTAATTCTGCCAGTGTTAATGCACTTCATTCTAAGTTAGCCAATGCAGGATATTATCCCGGTGAGAATGCTTATTATTTAAGATATCTGGAAAACCAAGATGAGGATAGGATCACTTATATTTTTAACTCCTTCGAAAAAACGATGCCATTAGCCACTTCTATTTTCATGGCGCCTGGTCTGGTTCAAATGCTCAACGGGCAGGAGGTAGGCTTTGGTAAAGGTATGGGCGCTTCCGGAGAACCAGACTTAAACGATAGGAGAAGAGGAATAATAGATTGGAATTTTAGCGGGAAAGAATCAGATCCGCGCACAGTTCCCGGCTTTTTCTCAGCACCGTATGGATACAAACGGTGACGGAAATGTTGATAGTCAAGACAAGTCTGACTTCGATAGATTGGACACTGGCAATGGAATTGTCTATTCCTTTCTTAGACCATATAA
>QILJ01000443.1 GCA_003233295.1 Ignavibacteria bacterium
CACGACCCAAAATATCAAATACAGTTAATTTTACTTGTTGCACAGAATAGTATTCTGTGCTACGTGGGATCGAATATTTTATCTTTGTACTAGGATTAAAAGGGTTGGGGTAGTTTTGATGCAATACAAAATCAGTTGGAATGTCATCTGTTTTATTTTCTACTGAAACCAACAGATCATTATTTAAAATATAAAATCCGTTATTTGAAGCAGGGACCAAAATAAGATTGTTATCAGCTGTAATACTCGTAGGCTGATATATTGTATTAAAGAGTCCCACTTCTGTTGGAGAAGTAGTATCTGTAATATTTATGTATCCATACCCATCAGCAATGTATGCATAGGGATAAATAATTTTTGCATTAAAGAAATAATCATCATTTTTAAAAAAACCAACTTCTACGGGATCAGCCGGGTCAGAAATATCTATTATCCTCAAACCGTTTGTACCGGATATAACATATGCATAATCTCCGACAACAGAAATAGATAAAGGAATTCCATCGATGCTTATCGAACCAATTTGAACTGGATTTGTCTGATCGGAAATATCAATTACTCTAACCGTGGAATTAGTAGCTGCCAGATAAGCATAATTACCGGAGACATCCGCACCGTTGCAGGAAATACTGTCAATCGAACCAGCTAAGCTCGGATTTATCGGATCGGAAACATCAATTATCTGGAAACCATGCCCGGAATTATCAGCCACATAAACATAGTCTCCGGATACAGTCAAACTTTTACTAATACCAAAAAGAGATTTTCTGCTTACTTCTGTCGGGTTAGAAGGATTGGAAATATCTAGTATTTGTAGATCGGTATTGCCCGCTAACAAATAAGCATAATTATTTTGAATTTTTATATCAAAATAGGGTTCTGTTCCAAATGAAGAAAGTTTTACAGGATTGGTCGGATCTGCAATATTAAAAATACTAAAATCACCAGGATTATGAATTAAATAAGCGTAATTCCCATCAACTTCCATGTCATAAGAAATACCGCCTGTCGAAAGAAAGTTTACCATTACAGGAAACGCTATATTTGAAATATCATCAATCCTTACACCTGTTGTAATTGCAGAATATACATGATCTCCCATCACAGCAACAGAAACTGCATTTGAGGGGTCTACAACAAACGAGCCTGTTTGAACCGGATTCATTTTGTCAGAAACATTGATTATCTTTATGCTGCTAGGTGTTGTTATAAACACATAATTACCGTTATAATCTAATTTAAAAGATTGTGATGCTGTAAAAAATCCTTTCGGTAGTAAACCTGAAGGGTCTAAAACATCAATTATTCTTAGTCCCAAATTAGTAGTTACATAAAGATATTGTCCATCAATCTTTAAATGACTTGGAATATTTGTTAAATCTAAATTTTTATTTGAGTAAATAGAATCAGGATAACTTATTTCATATTGAACAATTTTGTTTGGATTTTGAAAAGCTATATATGCGTAGTTATCATTTATAGTAACACTATTTGCCCAGCCGCTTTCTGTTGCGTGATACAATTGAACGGGGTTAGCCGGATCTGAAATATCAACAGAATAAATACCGCCTGAACCGGAAACAACAATAGCAGTACCATCAATATTAATAGCTACATCAATTACATTTCCTAATTTTATTGTACTCATCACATTCGGGTTATCAGGATTAGAAACATCAATAATAATAAATCCATCCCAAGAATCAGTTACATAAACATAATTCCCATCACTTTTCATGTTAACCATTGGTCTTGGAAGAAGTAATTCTCCTTTTATCAGCGGAGCATTCGGATTTGTAACATCAAGAATTTTCAGGTAACTTCCGTCGCTATAATAAGCATAATTTCCGTTAACTGAAACTTCCCAGCAAGCGCCATATTGATAATGTACCAGTTGACTTATATTTTCGTTGGATTGAGCATAAATAAAACTATTATTTAATAATAAAGAATATAACACTAATATTAAGATGTATTTATAACTTAACTTCATCAAAACTCCCTTCTAATTATTTCATTAACAACATTTTTTTACTTTCGGAATAATTATTTTCTTCCAAGGTATATATGTAAATTCCGCTGGCTAAATTTTTCGCATTAAAATTGACTTCATAACCTCCTTTTGTCAAATTTTTCTTTACTAGGGTAGCAACCTCTTTACCCAAAGCATCATAAACTTTTAATGATACAAAACCGGATTCAGGTATCTGATATTTAATTATTGTAGTTGGATTAAACGGGTTAGGATAATTCTGCAAAAGTTCAAAATTTTGTGGTGATATACTTTCATTTTTCACATCGGTAACATTTGTGTAATTAATTGTTATCGTTCTTGAATAAAAAGCTCCATTGTCAACTGAACATTGATAAATGCCTTTAAATGTTGAGTCGATAACACCCAAATATAAATTACTGTATGTATTTCCATCTAAAACATTTCCATCCTTTAGCCATTGATAAGAAGTTCCACTTACGTCACTTTCTAATCTAATTCCAGCGCTAAAAATGGAAGAATTTTTAATTAAAATAGTTTGATTCGTAGTTCCCATAATTGTGATAATGCTTGGTGAATGTTCCCATGTTCCATAATTATCCAAATCCCCATGTAAATTAACATCACTAAGTTCAATATTCCCTCCATTAACTAATTTATCATATACTTCAACTTTATCATTCCAATCAGTGCCAAAGTCTTTCAAAAATGTAACTTCATTAATAGTTGTACCTTTAAAGACATTATTATTCCCAACTCGTATTTCAGAAGTGATATTTGGAGGATTTTTAAATTTTACGTTTTTAAGAGTATCACTATTAAGATGTAATACTCCGGAAGAATATAATGCATTATTCCCTGCATCAATATTAACATTTTGCACATAGGTATCTGGATATTTAAAATAAATTGAATTATTATCCTGCAAAACAAGTTTTATGGGACCTACTATACCGCCCCAAAGATAAATATCGGATTGTGTATATACGTTTGATGTTTCAAATGTATTGCTAGTATTAACAAATACAATATTATATCTAGAGTTTGGACCTGATGAAATATAATTAGTTGTTTGTGATGCAAAATCAATAGAATAACCATTCCAAACGCCGTTATTTTGTATAGTGCCATTACTTACAAAGGTTGTATATATGTTAAAATATCCATTATTGATGAATGTACCTTCAATAAAGACTTGATCCCATTGACTTGAACCTCCTTTTTGAAAAAGGGAGTCTTCAAGTACTATAGTTCCGCCGAATGTTATAAGACTACCTTCAAGTTTTACCGTTCCATTTAAGACTATATCATGGTATCTAGTAGAAACACTATTAAAGCTATTGCTTATCTCATTATAAAATATTTTTTTAGGAGAAATATTAGATATGGGATAATTTGTAATATATGAGTTACCGGAAAAATTAATAGCTTGATTATTGCCATTAAAATCGATCACTGCTAGTATGCTTTCGTTATTTAAATAAAGGTTGTTAGTAGAGCTTAATTCAAAGGATTTTGCTTGTAACTTAACATTATCTAAAAAAATATCAGAATTTGAAATAATTTTTGAAGTATCGGCTCTTAACATAACTGGTGAAAAAGTAGCTGTTCCTCCAGAAAAAGTTGTTAAATAATGGGGAATTGTATCCGAAAGAGATATAATATTTGTTTGCCATATACCATTATTATAAATATTTCCTCCAATAAAAAAGTTAAGGTTATTTCCTATAATTTCTTTATTGTTAGTAACATCATTATCAATTGTAAAAACTGATGTATGTGTTAAATCATCAACCATCATTTCAATTTTTCCGGTATTTGTAATGGTTAGACTTCGTGCAGATGTTATTATATCTATCTGTACCGGTCCTTTTATAAGGATATCATCATGGGAATTTGGCACGTGATTATCAGCCCATGTGGTTGGTGAATTCCAGGGTCCGCCCGTTAGTGTAGTTTCCACTTGTGAATAACTTTGTCCCCAAAAAATCATTAGTAATACGATAGATTTTAAAAAAAGCTGGATAAGAAATATAGTTTTTTTCATTACAACCTCCTTTAATTTAATTATATGATAATTTATTTCATTAACACCATTTTTTTACTTTCGGAATAACTATTTTCTTCCAAGGTATATATGTAAATTCCGCTGGCTAAACTTTTCGCATTAAAATTAACTTCATAATCTCCTTTTGCTAAATTTTTATTTACTAGGGTAGCAACTTCTTTACCCAAAGCATCATAAACTTTTAATGATACAAAACCGGATTCCGGTATTTGATATTTAATTATTGTAGTTGGATTAAACGGGTTAGGATAATTCTGTGACAATTCAAATTTCTCGGGTATTTTACTATTATCTGAAACAGAGGTTAAAGGAGCAACCGGATCAACTATAAAAACTCCTCTCCCATATGTTGCAGCAACAATTTTAATTGAATAAGGATCATATTCTATATCGTTCACATAGGGAACAGAGGGTAGGTTCTCTGAATACTTCCACCAATGAACACCGCTATCTGTTGTAACAAATACACCAAAATCCGAACCGATGTAAATTATATCGTTTGCTTGTCGTGTAGGATCTGCAACAATACTTCTCGCGTTAACCAAATCCGGCAGATTACCGGTGATATCTTTAAATGTGACTCCATGGTTATCGCTCATTACAATACGTTTGCCTGAAGTACCGGATAAAGTAACAAAAATAGGTTGTGTTCCCATATTACTGGTGTAAATATCCGTTACTAATTTACCTTCCCAAAAGCTTTCCAAATTAGTAGGTGCAAAAGTTGGATCTCCATTTTGATCTAACTGCCTTAACGGGAAAGTGCTATGTAAGCCAACGTAAACAAAATTGTCATTAGTAACTGCAATTTTGTTTGTGTACAATCCGAAATCATATAATAGATGCCAAGGTAAGACTCCGTTATCAGCACGATATACACTATTTTTAAGATTAAAGAAAAAGTGAGAACCATTATAAATAAGATTGGAATTCCACGGTGTTCCCGCAGGAATACCGGTTGCAAATGCGGTCCAGCCTTCATCACAAACCTGTTTAGGTGATTGAATCCTGTGAGGGCTATTACTGCTAAGTCCAATAAGAGTAGAATATTGTTTACCGTCTTTAAATGCAATATCCCCTCCGTCACAGCAGGTTACGAAATGCCATTGTTTGAACGCATCAGGTCCGCGTTGTATGCCGTTATCTTGTGTTCCGACATAGTATCTGCTGCCGTCGAATAAACCATTGCTTTCAGGGCTAACTGTTAAATTATTAATTTGTGATATTGAAAGAGTAGAATTTCCTATAAAGTTAAAATTTGCTCCGTTATCTATTGACTTCATTAAACCGCCGTCGTTTAACACATAAATAGTTCCATTCTTACTTACATCATCCCACAAAAAATGTTCATCTTCATGGATTTTGCCTAATGGATTATCGAATGAACTTGTCCAGCTATTTCCTCCATCTGATGATTTAAAAAGTGAACGTTCATTTGTACCTGTCCAAACCAAGTTTCCATTAGAATTATCTACTAATATTGTGTTGTTGTAATTCATTTGTCCGCCGTTGAAAGGTTTTCCAACTTTACTCCAACCATCTCCTCCATTATCTGATCGCCAAATTCCTTCTAAAGTATTACCATTTGGTGAAGTGACGATTGCATATACTTTCTTGTGGAGTCCTAACAATGACGCTGAAAGGGTAATTCTTTTTGTTGAATCATTTTTAGTAGATAAAGTCCTATCATTCCACGATCCGGCTATCCCATTATTTGAACTAAACTTAATTCCAGACCCTATCGCGCCAGTCGGAGTCCCGGCAGCCACAACATTAAAAGTTCCAGACAAAATACTCCCTGTAAAAACAACATCGGAATAATAACCTGTTAAAACATTAACAAAGCTTGCTTCCCCTTCTTTTCTAAAAATCCCGGCACCTGTTGATGCAAAAACAATATCGGAAGAGTTGGTATTTGGAGCAGGTTTGACTGTGATCTTAGATACATATCCAAGTATATAATAAGGAGGAGTAACGTCTTTCCAAGTTAGACCATAATCCGTACTATGATAAATTTTACCAATTGAAACTCCTGCACCATTACCTTTATTGCCGGTTCCTATCCACACATCGCCGGCTTTACCGGGATTAGTTGCAATTGTAGAAACAGTGGGGCAGGGCAGCGTATCTAAAATAACTTGCCATGTATTACCGCGGTCTGTACTTTTCCATAATCCTCCACTGGCAGCTCCAAGATACATTATATCTGTATTTACCCAATCTTGAGCTAAGCTGATCACCCGACCGCTGTAAACTACATCTGCTCTGCGAAGTGGGGTGCTGGCAAGGCATGTTTCCGGAATGCCAAAAGGTCCGACACTTTCCCAAGAAGTATTTGCTTTTTTAGATAGTGTTTGAGAACGATACTTCGGAGCGAGATCATTTATACTCTTCCCGGTTTTTAAGTAATTCATTCGTTCCTGTGCAACTTCTTGTTCAGTTTTTGGATAGTAGTAGTTAATTTGATGTTCTTTTTTTACTGACTCAGATGAGTCTTCTAGTTTGGACTTATTAATTTGGTCCTGTTCAGATAAATTGTGATGAGGGATTTTAAAGCTTATTGAAGTAACAACAGCGATTAAAATCAGACTAAGTAACTGTATATAAGTGTTTCTCATAAATACTCCTATTAATATTAATTAATTGCACTAATCTTTATGATCTTTGCCTAAAAAGTGTTTATACAAATTTTGATTGCTTGTTAGGAAAGGAAATATTCCATGGATTTTTAGTTATGGAAAGGATATGATGATTACAATTTTATTTAAAATTTTAAATAATTTC
>QILJ01000386.1 GCA_003233295.1 Ignavibacteria bacterium
ACGGGGAGTACCCATTTATTAAGGAGAAATATGGCGCGGCTCAAATTACTTGGAGTCAAGGGGCAATGGAGAGCCAAACGATAACCGGTATAGGGACAAATTTTATTAGTAAAGCAAAATTCTTTTCGAGTATGATGCTGCACGAAGTTGCTCATAGTTGGTGGGGAAATTCCGTTACGCCGAAATCGTGGAAAGATATTTGGCTCAACGAAGGATTCGCGACGTATTCGGAAGCATTATATTGGGAGAAGACGAAAGGGAAGAGCGCATTAATTTCAACTATGGAATCGTTCAGAGTAGATAATGATCTGGAGACTCTTTATGCTCCAAAGATGAACATCTTTTCAAAGATGATATATAATAAAGGTGCTTGGGTACTCCATATGCTGAGGAGAGAATTCGGCGATACATTATTCTTAAAAACTCTCCGAAACTATTATCAAGAGTTTAAATACGGCAATGCGGATACTTATGATTTCAAAAAAGTTTGTGAGGAAATCTCAGGGAAAGACCTTAAAAAGTTTTTTGATCAATGGGTCTTTGCCGGTAAAGGCAAAATTGAAATTGATTATAAATGGGATATCAAAAATTCTGAGAACAATAAAAATGAATTATCCATTTCGCTTGCACAAACTCAAGACGGGTATAAATGCTATAATTTCCCAATTGATATTTTGATCAAAGAAAATAGCGGTAATGAATTTATCTCGACTCATTATATAACTACGAAAGACACGGTTGTTAGTGTCAATATTCCGGATGATTTTTCCTCTTTTGAGGTTGACCCCGAAAATTGGCTTCTGGCGTCATTCAAATCATTGGAAAAATGATCATGAAATGGTTCCTTAAATTCTCCTTAATTTTTATCGAAATTAGTCTTAACTTTGTAATTATTAATTAAACAATTCTGTGAATTGAGAAAAAATTATTATTTCGTCTCTGATCTTCATTTTGGGCTTCTTTCTCATCAAGAAGAAAGAGAACGAGAACTATCTTTTGTTAAGTTTTTGAATTCGATCAAAGAAGATGCTGCCGAGTTGTTCATTCTCGGTGATCTTTTTGATTATTGGTTTGAATATAAAAGAGTTATTCAAAAGGGTTATCATAGAACCTTTACTGCTCTTGAAGATCTTACAATTGCTGGTGTTAAAGTTCACTATATTATCGGGAATCACGATTTTATGCACCGTGATTTTTTTGAAAAATATTTAGATATTAATCTTCATCAAGGTGATATTGAAACCGAAATTGATAATAAAAAGTTTTTCCTTGCTCACGGTGACGGACTTGTTAAGAATGATTATGGCTATTTAATTCTGAAAAAAATATTCAGGAATAAATTTATACAAAATATATACTCATTAATTCATCCCAATTTAGGGATCAAAATTGCCAGCGGAACGAGTAAAACCAGCCGTGGTTACACAGGTAAAAAAGATTACGGTAAAGAGGATGGAATGTTTGAGTTTGCTAAAACTAAAATTGAAGATGGATATGATTTTGTTATTTTAGGACACTCGCATAATAGAGAATTTAAAAATTATAAAAACGGGTATTATATAAATCTTGGAACTTGGCTGGACGAACCATTATACGGGCTTTTCAGTGATGGTGAGTTCAAAGTGATTGACTGGAAATAGTATGGAAGAAAAAAGTAAAAAAGAAAAAAAGGATAAGAAAAAAGGCTTCAGATTTAAAAAACTATTTTGGTCTCTGTTCAGTTTTTTAGTGATCGTATTTATTCTTGGAACATTTCTATTTATTCAAAATGTAAGTAGCGGATTACCTTCCTTGGAGCAGCTTGAGAATCCGAAACAGAGTTTGGCATCAATTGTATTCAGTGATGATGGGGAAGAGATCGGTCGGTTTTTTAGGGAAAGCCGTATTGAAACAAGATATGACAGCATTCCAAAATTTTTAGTTGATGCACTTATATCAACTGAAGACAAAAAATTCAGAGAGCATTGGGGTGTTGATCTAGAAAGACTTTTCAAAGGAATAATCAATACAGTATTTTTTGGGAAACGGCAGGGCGGAAGTACGATCACGCAGCAGTTAGCAAAAAATCTGTATGATCTTAAAGTTCGTGACGAAAATATATTCGATACAATAACAAGGAAAGTGCGGGAATGGATAACTGCTGTACAAATTGAAAAAACTTATACGAAGAATGAAATACTTGAGATGTATTTTAATACTTCCTACTTTGGACGGGGAGCATATGGTGTTGAAATGGCATCCAGGATATTTTTTAATAAGCGGGTTGAGGAAATAAACATCCCGGAAGCTGCAGTGCTTGTGGCATTATTAAAATCGTCTGTAGTTTATGACCCGGTAAGAAGATATAACAACGCTCTACAGAGGAGAAATACCGTTCTCCATGAAATGTATCAAGACGGTCATCTTTCAGAAGAACAATATAGAGCTTTTGCCGAACTTCCTATTGAAGTTCATATTGATGCATCGAGGAAGAAATTTAAAAGCTCAATTGCACCGCACTATATTGAGTTCGTTAGACGGAAGATGGAACATATGTCTGATAAGTACGGCTATGATCTTTATGAGGACGGGCTTACAATTGAGACCACGCTTGATACCCGGATGCAGAAGTTGGCGAATAGAGTTGTAACCGAACAACTTGCTTTAATTCAAAAGGAATTTGATAAGCGTTGGGATTGGAGAAGGCATAAAAACCTGTTAAACGAGCTTCTTGATAAAGCAATTAAACAGCGCAGCGATTATCGAAACGCAAAAAGTAGTGAAGAAAAAGAAATAATTTATGATAAACTGAAGAAAAATGTTGCTTTTGTTGATTCTGTTCAGACTATCGCACAAACTATTGAAGTCGGTTTTGTTGTTCTCGATTCTAAAAATGGAAATATAAGAGCAATGGTCGGCGGAAGGGACGTTACACAGGGCAGAGGCTTGAATCATGTTACACAGATCAAAAGACAGCCGGGTTCCTCGTTCAAACCGATCATTTATACGGTGGCAATAGATAATGGTTTGTATCCAGCTTACCCAATATTGAATCAGCCGTTTGACTATAACGGATGGACGCCTATGAATTTCGATTCAACAAATGTAGGCGGTTTTCTTACTCTACGTGAGGGCATTAAAAATTCAGTCAACTTAATTGCTGCCAGACTGATAATCGAAGGACACGTTCCTCTTTGGAAGGTTGGACAATATGCACGTAAAATGGGCATTAAAACAAAATTAAATCTTTTTCCTGCAATATCATTAGGCGCTTCCGAAGTAGTTCCGCTGGAATTAACAAGTGTTTTCGGTACTATTGCGAATAAGGGAATTTACAACGAGCCTATGGCAATATTAAAGATTGAAGATAACAATGGAATTCTATTGGATGCATTTGCACCCAAGAGTCACGAGGCAATTTCAGCGGAAGCAGCTTACGTGATTACAAGCATGCTTGAGACTGTTATGAATGAAGGTACGGCTAGACGAATCAGATCGATACATCATTTCTTGCGTCCAGCTGCGGGTAAAACGGGTACTAACGGAAATTACAAGGATGCTTGGTTCATGGGGTTCACTCCGCAGTTAACCGCCGGAGTTTGGGTTGGGTTTGACGATCCGAGAGTTTCTTTCACCGGAGCATACGGTCAAGGCGCCAAAGTTGCCGCTCCTATCTGGGGTGAATTTATGCGAGAAATATACGACTCGCTTGATCTGCCGATCGAATATTTTGAAGTACCTCCGAGTGGTGATATTGTTACCGTAGCTTTCTGTAAGGGATCAATTTATGAAATGGGGAATCCTCGTCTTTATTCACCTGATTGCAGATCGGGTAAATTAACGGACATCATTAACATTAGAGATATTCCGCCTAGCTTTAATAGGAACAGAGATACTACAATTGTAATATTTGATAAGTATGCATATATAGATACTAATTCGCACGAAGCAGTTGAAATAAAAGAATAATTATAATTAAATTTTAATGCAAAAATTTTGCCCGGATGGTGAAATTGGTAGACACGCTAGGTTCAGGGTCTAGTCCATGTAAGTGGGTGGGGGTTCGAGTCCCCCTCCGGGCACAAATTATATATCCCGCCACACCCTAATCATCTCATTACAAAGGAGAGGTATAAAGGGAGAGCATGAAATAAATGAATACCACCAACTATGACATAAAAACCGCTTATCAAGAAGCTTTGGAATTCACAAAATCGCATTACGAGAATTTTCCGGTTGTGTCATTTCTTCTTCCTAAAGCAATACGTAAGGATGTTGCTGTAATTTATCAATTTGCCCGTCAAGCTGACGATATTGCAGACGAAGGAGATCTTAGTCATGATGAAAGGTTTAAACAACTATCAGAATATCGAAAATCTTTTATTCAGTCGTTAGAAGGGAATCCTCCGAATAAATTCTGGGCAGCGTTAGCAAAGACGATGAAAGAGAAAAATTTAACATCATCCAATTTTATTGATCTGCTTACTGCATTTGAACAGGACATTACTAAAAAGAGATACGATAATTTTGCGGAACTGCAGAATTATTGTAATAACTCAGCAAATCCGGTTGGAAGAATTATTCTGGAGCTGCACGGCATTTATGATGACGAAGCAAACAAATATTCCGATGCAGTTTGTACGGCACTGCAGTTAACTAATTTTTATCAAGATGTTAGCATTGATATACAGAAAGAACGTATTTATATCCCAAAAGATGAGCTGCTTGAGTTTAATGTAAACGAAAATATGTTTCTATTAAGTGATATTAATCGTAACTTTAAAAAACTTATACAGTTTCAAGTTGAAAGAACGGAAAAACTATTTGATGATGGGAAAAAACTTTTAACAAAACTTCCGTGGCGGTTGAAACGTCAAATAGGTTGGACGATAAAAGGCGGAGAAGCAATTTTAAGTAAAATAAGGGATAATGATTTTGATGTATTGAATCAGCGTCCGACTTTATCGAAAAAAGATTTTATTAAATTATTATTCGGCATAAAGTAAAATTTATGAGCAGTGAAGCAAAAGAAATAGCAAAAGAAAGCAAAAGCAGTTTTTACTTTGCATTCAACCTTCTGCCTCAGAATCAGAGGGATGCGATGAATACCGTATATGCATTCTGCCGAAAGACCGATGATATTGTGGATGAAAATGATTTTCCTTCTGAAGTTAAGTACGAAAATCTTCGTAAGTGGCGCATTGAATTGGAAAAAGGTCTGAAGGGTCAATCCAATTTTAATCTTCTCAACAATCTTTCCAAAATAATTAAGCAGTTCAATATTCCAATCGAGCCGTTCTTTGATCTGATCAAGGGAATGGAGATGGATATTCAAAACGACCGGTATTTGAAGATTGATGATCTGATGCAGTATTGTTACCGAGTTGCGGCTACTGTTGGTTTAATGAGCATAGAAATATTCGGCTATAAAAATGATTCGGCAAAGAATTATGCGATCAATTTAGGTTATGCACTCCAGTTGACAAATATTCTGCGTGATGTAAAAAAAGATGCCGAATATGGTAGAATTTATCTGCCTCAAGAAGATCTGCAAAGATTTGGTTATACCGAGCAGGAATTGCTGAACAATGTATATAACAATAATTTTGTTAGTCTTATGAGGTTCGAAGCGGAAAGAGCTAAGAACTATTTTCACTTAGCAAATGAATCATTAAATTTTGAAGATAAACCTTCGATGTTTGCGGCAAGAGCAATGCAGCATATCTACTTTAATCTATTAAAGAAACTTGAAGCCAAAAACTTTAACGTATTTGAAGAAAATATCAAAGTTTCAAAAACTCAAAAGACAGCAATTGCTGTTGGAGTTTGGGCAAAGTACAGTTTGGTCTATTAACTAAAGCACATTTTCAGTATTTCTGAAAAGTTTCTCTTAATTTCCTAAATTGAAGCATGAAAAAAATCCTAATCATAGGCGGGGGACTGTCGGGACTTTCTGCTGCAATCTATTTGATCGAGAATGGATTGCATGTTGAGATACTCGAAGCATCACCCAAATTAGGCGGTAGAACATACTCGTTTGTATTACATGATAAGCAGATAATTATTGATAACGGGCAGCATATTCTGATGGGATGTTATACCCACACGCTCGATTATATAGATAAGATAAATTCCAGAGATAAGTTTTACTTCCAAGAATCACTCAAAATAAACTATATGGCTGAGAAGGGTAAAACTTATAAATTATCAGTTCCGGGTAAATTTTATCCGCTCAACCTGCTGTATGCTTTCATCAATTTCAAATTACTTACTTCTAGTGAAAGAATATCTATTTTGAAATTTTTTCTTGGTCTAAAAACAGAAAGGGTGAAGGTAGAAGAACATCAATCTGTCGAGGAATTGCTCCTCAGTCATGGACAATCGGAATCGGTGATTAAAAAATTCTGGGATAATGTTGTAATAAGCGCTATGAATACTCAGATCGGACTGGCTTCGGCAGAGCTTTTTGTTGAGATGATCAAGATAATATTTTTCAGTGGTAAGGATAGTTCGAACATCGTCATACCGAATACCGGCTTGAGTGAAGCGCTTATTTATCCGGCGGAAAATTTCATTAAAATTAAAAGCGGAAAAATTGTTACGAGTGAAATTGAATTTGAGAATGGAAAAGCGAGTAAAGTTTTGACTTCCAAAAGAGAAATTATTGATTTTGATTATCTCATTTCTGCAATTACTTCCGATCAATTACTTAAAATCATTCCTGATTATATTATTGAGAAACTGAACATTCCGTCTTTACAGTACTCTTCGATATTATCCGTAAATCTTTGGCTTAGCAAAAACCCGCTTAAAGAAAAATTTTATGGAATTGTAGGCGGTAAATTCCACTGGCTTTTTAATAAGGGAGAATATATCAGTTTGGTCAAAAGCGCGGCGGATGATCTTATTTTTTCAAATAAAAACGACTTAACTGAGACAGCAATCTCGGAATTAAAAAAATATTTCACTATATTAACTGATACGGAAATTATAGATTCTAAAATTATTAAGGAGAGAAAAGCCACAATGATCTCTGATATAAATTCCATAAAAAAACGAAAAAAAATGAATCATAATTTCAACAATCTGTTTATTGCCGGTGACTGGACAAATACAGGTTTGCCCGGTACCATTGAAAGTTCTGTTAAAAGCGGTAGGATGATTTCGGAAATGATATTATCCCATCCGCTAAAATGATTTGATATAAAATAATTATTTAATTTATGGGGAGGCGAATATGTCAAACTTAAAAGAAAAGTTAGCTGAAAAAATCGATGCGCAACGACCTAGGACAATAAGGTTACTGAAAGAGTATGGCGATACCAAAGTTGGCGATGTTACAATTCAACAAATAATCGGTGGTATGCGCGGTGTGAAATGTTTGACGACAGATATTTCATACCTTGATCCATACGAAGGGATCAGGTTTCGCGGATACACAATTCCGGAAGTATTAGAAAAACTGCCTAAAGTTCCAGGTGGAGAAATGCCTTATGTTGAAGGGTTTTTCTATCTGCTTTTAACCGGTGATGTTCCTACAGATGAAGAAGTGAGCGCAGTTGCCGAAGAATTCAACAAACGCAAAAAAGTTCCAGAGTATGTTTTTAATATGCTAAAAGCACTGCCGGAAGATTCGCATCCGATGGCAATGTTCTCGGCGGCAATAGTTTCTATGCAGAAAGAATCCGAATTTGTTAAAGAGTATAATGCCGGCATCAGCAAATTTGATATGTGGAAACCAACATACGAGGATGCTCTTAATCTGCTTGCAAAATTACCGGAAGTGGCTGCATTCATTTATCGTCTTAAATATAAAGGCGGCGATATCATTGCTCCTGATCCGAATTTGGATATGGGCGGAAACTTTGCTCACATGATGGGCATCGATAAACCATACGATGATGTAGCTCGTTTATACTTCTTGCTTCACAGCGATCACGAAAGCGGTAATGTGAGCGCTCATACAGGACATCTGGTTGCAAGCGCGCTGTCGGATATGTATTATTCAATATCGGCAATGATCAACGGTTTAGCTGGTCCTCTGCATGGATTGGCTAATCAAGA
>QILJ01000189.1 GCA_003233295.1 Ignavibacteria bacterium
TAACTTATACAAATTCTTTTTGCTGTCAATAATTGTTGCGATCAATCTTATTCTTCTAAAGTTCTTATATAATAAAAAGATATTCATTAGAATTTAATTATCACAAAATAAAAAAGGCAAACGATGTTTAAAATGAAATCTGTTGCAGAAATAATATTAGCGGTTTTACTAGTTGCTGTGTGCAATTTATATGCAGAAGGAAAAATCATTACTCAGGAACTTGAACCTCATCCTTATATGGAAATCCCGGAATGGTTTGCTCACGAAGGGGATTTGAGCATTGAGAAAGTAATGGCTGATAACCCCTCAATATGGAAAACCGAGAAACTGAATGTCCCGTATTGGAAAAAAAATGGTATCAAGTGGTTTAAGCAGGATGTTGTAATTCCGAAAGAACTTGAAGGACTTGATGTAATTCTGCACATTGATGTTGATCCTTCAGCGGTAGTATATGTTAACGGCGAAAAATTATTTGATGCAATTGAATATTTTGGCAAAGGCATCTTATCACTCTCTGCAGAAGCCGGCGAAAAATATTCGATACAAATAAAAAGTAAAAACGGCGGATATAACAGCCGATTCTATAATGCAAGATTGGTGGGGATGCCGGTTGGATATGGTCGATTCCTTTCCACGTTTTCAGTCGTGCCTCCTAAAAATGGTCTTCCGCTGATAAATTGGAAGTTCAAGATGAAAGTCGGTGACGAAGCAGCACAAGTTGGATTTGATGATTCAAATTGGGAAGAGAGAACAACCGCTAACGGTTGGCGAGGTGATATGCAGCATGCATGGTACAGAAAGAAAATTACTCTTCCAAAAGAGATTGACGGTTTCCAAGTTGAAGGACGACCGATAAGATTGATTGCCAACACTAATGATAAAGGTGAGATCTGGATAAACGGGAGACTCTATCAGAAATTCAGGGGTGGCGATGGAAATGTAATTATTACAAATTCGGCTTCTACTGATAAACCAATTGTGATTGCAATTAAAGCGATCAATGAATGGGGAAGCGGAGATGTTAGATATGCCAGACTCATCACTGATGAAGCATATAAAATTAGGAAAGCTTATGATGATATGAAACAGAATCTCGATCGTTTAGATAGATACTGCGAAAGACATCCAGCGCCTGATATGTCGATCATCAATAAAGTAGCTGATGTTGTAGAAGAAAATAAGGATGCAGATTATGCTACTAAAATTGCATTTACAAATAGTGCGATTAAAAGTGTTGAAACTGAATTAGCAGATCAACCTGCTTTCTTGATCCCACCGTATCTTCAGAATTTGCGTGAGGATGGAATAACGATCATGTGGGAAACGGTCTATCCGACTTACGGTAAAATTCTGTATGGGAAAAACGGCAAACTGGATAAAGTTGAGATAGAAGATGCAATTCCAGCAACGATGCACGAAGTTACCTTAGTTGGATTGAAGCCTGATGAAACCTATAACTATAAAGTTGAGTGCTTTAATATTAGTAGTGTAGAGCAGTCATTCAGAACAAAGAAGTCCAAGAATGAACCGATCAAGTTTATTGTGTATGGCGATAACCGATCCTATCCTAAAGTTCATGAGAATCTAATCAAAATGATGGCAAAGGAAAAGGCTGATCTAATTCTGAATGTTGGGGATGTTGTAACAACAGGGAGCAATTTGATGGAATGGATTGACGAATATTTCTATCCATTGAGGTATGTCGGCGGGTCAGTTCCAACATACATTTCAATTGGTAATCATGAATACGGCGGTTATTGGGGTACTCGTGTTGTTCCGCCGTTTGAAAAATATGTGGATAATCCTTTATGCTCAACGGGAAGCACGGAGTATTATTATTCGGTTGATTACGGTAATACACATATAATTTTTCTTGATCCGAACAAAGCTGAATTGCCTGAAGGTCATGGACTTGCAGTTGACAGTCAGCAGTATAACTGGTTTGTGGAAGATCTAAAAAAAGCTAAAGAAACAAGTGAATGGATCATGGTGCTGATGCACCAGCCGCCATATTCCGAAGCATGGTCCGGCGGTCCGTATGATGGTGAGCCAGCACTGCGTAAAGATGTAGTACCGATAATGGAAGCCAATGGTGTGGATATCGTTTTAAGCGGACACACTCATGATTACGAAAGAGGTTTACCTCATCCTCCGTATGACCCTAAGACCGGTAAAGGGAATAACGCTGTTTATATAATCACCGGCGGCGGCGGATCCAATTTGGATAATCATAAATATTTTGAATGGGAACAGCTTGATTATCCCGATAACAAAGCTACGCTTGGAAGCAACGAGACCGATGACGGTAAATTTTATGAGTATCATTATGTAGTGGTTGAAATTGATGGTAAGAACTTGAAATTCACAGCCCGTAAAATGAACGGTGATGGAAGTGACGGCGGGATATTGGACGAATTTGAATTGAAGCATTAAAAATATTGGAGTGAATAGTTCAATGATTAAAAAATATTTTATACTTATTCTATTAATAAGTTCAAGTATTCTGTTTAGTCAATCTACAGATGGTAAGATCGAAATACTCAACATTGATTCACGTCTTGAGTTATTCACTGATTATTATCTTATTGATACTTTAATTAATGTGTCATTAAAACTGCATGAACCAATTGACAAAGGAGTAGTACTTAAGTTTGACAAACCATGGGAAGGTCCTTTCTCTGCTTACTGCACAGTAATTGACAACGGGGAAAAATATCAGTTGTATTACAGGGGGCTGCCCACAGCAGGTAAGGATGGAAGGACAGACGAGCATACATGTTATGCTGAATCGGAAGACGGGGTTAATTGGACTAAACCGGAGTTAGGAATATTTGAAGTAGATGGCACAAAAGAGAATATGCAGCACCGGTTACTCATAACTTCAGTCCATTTCTTGACGCGCGTAAAGATGTTGATTCGAAACAAAGATATAAAGCTCTAGGGGGAACTGAAAAAAGCGGGTTGATAGCTTACGTATCTGAAGATGGTATTCATTGGGATCTTCTGCAGAAAGAACCTGTATTTACAAAGGGAAAATTTGATTCTCAAAATGTTTCATTCTGGTCTGAGGAAGAACAGTTGTACGTTTGCTATTTTCGAACTTGGACAAAGGTTGGATATAATGGTTACAGAAGTGTGAGCAGAACTACTTCAAAGGATTTTATTCATTGGAGTGATCCGGTTGAAATGGATTTTGGCAATACTCAGAGAGAACATTTATATACAAATCAGACATCACTATATTATCGAGCGCCGCACATTTATATTGCAGTAGCAGCGAGATTTATGCCGAAGCGACAAGTATTGACTGAGGAACAAGCTAAAGAGCTGAATGTAAATCCAAAATATTTTAAGGATTGTTCCGATGCAGTTTTAATGACATCCAGAGGCGGTAATAAATACGATAGAACTTTTATGGAAGGTTTTATTCGTCCAGGTATAGGATTGCAGAATTGGGTTTCCCGTTCTAATTATCCGGCGCTTAATGTTGTAGAAACAAGTCCCACTGAGATGTCAATATATGTAAATCAAGATTATGCGCAACCAACAGCGCATCTGCATCGCTACACACTGCGTATTGATGGATTTGCATCTGTGAACGCACCTTATAGTGGCGGGGAAATGGTAACTAAACCATTTAAATTTACTGGTAATAAACTTTTGCTGAACATGTCAACTTCTGCCGCCGGATTTATTAAGGTTGAAGTACAAGACATTAATGGAAATAAAATCGCAGGATATGGACTTGGAGACTCCAAAGAACTGATCGGCAATGAAATCGAGAAAGTCGTTATATGGAAGGGAAATCCAGATTTGAATAAGTTAATTGGAAGAGCAATTAGACTGCGTTTTGTTATGAAGGATGCTGACCTGTACAGCATAAGATTAAAATAACTTTTACAATATTAGATAAGTAAATTGTAATAAAATAATATTCAATTATTAAATGAACAGCTATGAATATGAAAGATAAACTTAACGCCGGGCAAAGAGTTTATGGGACAGCAGTTGTATCACCCTCAGTAAAATGGGTAGATGTTGTTAAGCAGGCAAATCTTGATTTCGTATTCTTAGACTCTGAGCATATTCCGATGGGGAGAGAAACACTTGCAAATTTGTGCACTCTCTACTCGGCAAATGGTATTCCGTCAATTGTTAGAATACCCTCTCCTGATCCATATATTGCATGCACAGTGTTAGATGGAGGTGCAACAGCGATTTTGGCTCCTTATGTCGAGACTGTTAATCAGGTTAAGCAGTTAGTAGGTGCGGTAAAATATCGACCGTTAAAAGGGATAAAATTGCAGAAAATATTAGACGAGGAAAAAGTAGTTGATGTTAACTTAAAAAAGTATATAGATAATAGATGTAAAAATAATATGTTATTCATAAATGTTGAAAGTAAGCCGGCAGTTGAAAACTTATCAAATCTGCTTGCAGTACCAGGTTTAGACGGAGTGATTATTGGTCCGCATGATCTTTCATGTAGTTACGATCTTCCGGAGATGTATAATGATAAAGATTTTGAAAAAATCGTTCGTATAATTATTGAAGAATGTAAAAAGAAAAACCTTGCTGTTGGAATTCATCTTTCAGAAGAACCGGAACAGCAGATCAAATGGGCAAATGCGGGTGTGAATATAATTCTGCATAGTTCTGATATTTCACTGTTCGGGAAAATATTAAAAAAAGAAATAAACCAGATAAGATCAGAATTGCATGATGAACAATACGCCAATGATAGTAATTCAATGATAATTTGAAATAAATTAAGTAAGATCGGAGTATAAATGAAGTATAAAATATTTTTTCTATTTTTCTCATTCTACACATTATCAGCACAAGTAAACAGCAATGATAAATTTCTTCAAGAAGTTGCAAAAGTATATACACCGGCTAACGGTTTACCGGAAACAAGATTC
This sequence comes from Ignavibacteria bacterium, assembly GCA_003233295.1. The sequence continues at coordinate 4,923 of QILJ01000189.1, forward strand.
ACGGATATTCAGCTTAGTCAAGACGGTAAGGTCATTGCAATATCTGAAGAGGGAGAATATCTTTTTGACGGAGCAAAATGGAATAAACGTAATAATTCTATTAACAGTAAAAAAGTAAGTGATAATGATGGGAAGATACTATCTAAAGTGGAATATCAAGGAATACAATATATCGGACAAAAAAGCGGCTTGTACATTCAAAGCGAAAAAGGAAAGAAGCTGACAGAGATATTTCCAGCTGACAGTAATTATAGCTGGAAATTATCAAATGTTGCTGTTCTCGCTGTTGATAAGAAGAATAAATTGTGGTTTGGTTCAGACGAAGGTGTTGGATATTTGTATAAAGGCAAATGGAAATTATTTACAGGTAGAGAAGGTCTTCCTTCTAAATATTTTACATCCATTGCGGCAGCTCCTACAGGGGAGATATGGTTTGGAACTATGAAGGGAGCCATAAGGGCGGATGGTAATAAGTTCTATTATAGGTTCAGCAGAAGATGGCTGCCTGATGATTATATAAATGATGTGGAAGTAGATAAGAACGGTACAGCTTGGTTTGCAACAAATAAGGGCGTTGCGAAAATATCATTCAAAGAAATGACTTTAGAAGAAAAAGCCGAGTATTTTACCAAGCAAGTTGAATCTCGTCATAATAGAATGGGTTTCATTGCTCAGAATAAATTAACAACCCGATATGACCCAGAATCATTTGAGCTTGATATTTCAGATAATGATGGCTTGTACACGGCGTGGTATGGTTCTGCGCAAGCATTCCGATATGCTGTTACTGGGAGTCCGGAAGCAAAGAAATTGGCTAAGAGAAGTTTTGATGCATGCAAATGGTTGGTTGATATAACTCACGAAAAAGGATTTCCTGCACGAGTAATAATTCCAGTTGATTGGAAAGACCCTGTTAATGAACAGTATGATCATGCGTATAATATACGTAAACAAAAAGAAGATCCCTTTTGGAAAGATATAACGCCAAGATTTCCTAAGAGTAAAGATGGAAAATATTTATGGAAATGTGATACAAGTTCCGATGAATTGGCAGGACATTATTTTTTCTATGCAATATATTATGATCTTGTTGCTGAAACAGAAAAAGGGAAAGAACAAGTGCGAGAGGTTGTTGGAGATATTACCGATCATCTAATTCGTCATGGTTTTAAGCTGGTCGATCATGACGGCAAGCCTACCAGATGGGGGAATTTTTCTCCTGAGTTTTTCAATTCAATTTGGGGATGGGATCAACGGGGGTTGAACTCAATGATGATGTTATCTTTTTTGAATGTAGCTTATCATGTAACGGGAGATACAAAGTATCTTGATACAGCTAAACTACTTCGGGACAAATACAATTATCATATAAATGCAATGCTGGCAAAAATGTATTTTCCACCGGAGGACGTTGTACCATGGGATAATAATCTCTGCTTGATGAGTTTTTACGGATTGCTTAATTATGAAGAAGACCTAGAATTAATAATGATGTATCGGGAAAGCCTTGAAAATGCATGGCTTCATATCAGCAGACAGAAAAACGCATTCTGGAATGTATTGTATGCCGCTCAAGCGATGAAATTCAATAAGCTGGTTGATTCCGGGATATATGATTCTGGCAAATATTTTCCTGAAGCTGGGACCTATGCTCAATTTACAGCAAAGGAATATTACAAAACGGATTATAAGATGGAAGACAATATTGAAACACTTGAAAGGTTACCTCTTGATCTGATCGGGTACAGGATGGATAACCGACATAGATTGGATATAGTGTTTGATCCGACACCTGGAATGATTGTACAAGAGGGCTGGAGACCTATAAATCCGATTCGTACTGACAATACTTTTGAACTTGCGGTTGAACATAAAGGAAAAATCGGATGGCATGTTGTTGATAATAAGGCGCTGCCTATTGATGAACGCTGCCATGTAAGACTGGATCGAGACGGATTTGCGATAGATGCTACAGAAGGGAGCGGTTATACTGAGCAGGAAGGAACCATGTATTTACTTCCTTATTATATGGCGCGTTATCATGGTTTAATAAAATAAATATAAACAAATGATTTAGGTAAATGATGACTAAATATTCACTTCATAATACTGATTTAGAGATATCAAGGATAGCATACGGCTGCATGGGTATTGGCGGTTCATGGGATGATTCTCCTCTAACTGATGAAACCATATCAAAGGCAATTAATTCAGTTTCCGCTGCATTAGAAGGCGGAATAAATTTCTTCGATCATGCAAATATTTATGCTAGAGGTAAATCGGAAATTGTATTCAGCAAAGTACTGCAAGAGATGAAAGAAGTACGTGATAAAATAATTATTCAATCAAAATGCGGAATTAGATTCCCGGGCGATCCAAATCCGGAATCCCCTGGCAGATATGATTTTAGTTATGAGAATATAATTGAATCAACTAATGGTTCACTTGACCGTTTAGGTATAGAGCAATTGGATATTCTTCTTCTGCACAGACCGGATCCACTTATGAATCCTGAGGAAGTAGCAAAAGCATTTGATGAACTTCACGTGCAAGGGAAAGTCAGATATTTCGGTGTGAGTAATTTCAATCCGGGACAAATGACATTGCTGCAGAATAGTTTGGATCATCCTTTAGTCGTAAATCAAATAGAGATAAGTTTATTGCATTATCACGTGTTTAATGATGGTATTTTGACTAACCAGACAACAGGTAAATATGCGGCGGCAACCGGTATAATAGATTATTGTATGCTGAATAATATTCATGTGCAGGCTTGGTCTCCGGTTGCATTGGGGAAAATATTTAATCCTTCTGTTGAGGCAGAGAACTGTATAAAAAAACTTTCTAGAAAAATTACGGATTATGCAGAAGAAAAAAATACATCTCAAGAAGCAGTTGCTCTTGCATGGCTGTTAAAACATCCGGTAGGAATTCAACCGGTTATTGGAACAACAAAACCGGAGAGGATAATAAACTCTTGTAAAGCGGATGATATAGAATTAACAAGGGAAGAGTGGTATACACTATTTTCAATTGTAAGAGGCAATCCTGTACCTTAGAAGAATGTTGGTTGATGGGAAAATAATGGAGTTCATAAAATGAAATATATGTTAAAAAAATCAGGTATAATGCTTTTGTTTGTTTTTACTAGCAGTATTATCAGCGGGCAGCAGCAGAAAACGTACAAAGTGCTCTCACCGGATAATACTATTAAATTGATTGTATCAGTTGAAAAAGTTATCCGATATTCTGTGTTAGTGGATGACGAAATTATTCTTAAACCTTCTCCAATATCAATGAGACTTGGCAATGATCAAGTTTTAGGAGTAAATCCAAAAGTTACTGATATTACTAGAAAATCAGTGGACGAGGAAATTATTCCGGTTGTTAAAGAAAAATTTAGCGTTATTACTAATAATTATAACGAGTTAACAATTTCTTTTGACGGGGATTATTCAGTTAGCTTTAGAGCCTATGATATTGGTATAGCTTACCGTTTTGCGACCAGTTTAAATGGAGTGATTGAGGTTGTTTCAGAAGAAGCAGCTTTCAATTTTACCAAAGGTAATTCTGTTTATTTTCCGGAAGAGAAAAGTTTTTTCTCTCATAACGAAAGATTATATCTACATATGCAGCTTGACACTATGGCAGCCGGACGCTTGGCAAGTTTACCTGTTCTTATAGAAACAAAAGGGCCCAAAGTACTTATAGCTGAGAGCGCTTTAAGGGACTACCCGGGAATGTGGATAATAAGCAGCGGTAATAATTCATTAAGTGCTACGTTTCCAAAATATGCATTGGAAGATAAACTAAAGCCTAATTCAGATAGGAATGTGCCTGTTACTAAGTCTGCAAACTATATTGCAAAAACAAAAGGAAATCGCAGCTTCCCATGGAGAATACTTGTAATTGCAAAAGAGGATAAGGACCTTATTACAAATCAACTTGTCTATCAGCTCGGAGAAGAGCAGCAGATTAAGGAAACATCGTGGATAAAACCGGGTAAAGTTGCTTGGGACTGGTGGAATGCTCTCAATATCTATGGAGTTGATTTCAAATCGGGAGTGAATACAGAAACATATAAATACTATATTGACTTTGCTTCACGGTTCGGCATTGAATACATTATCCTTGATGAAGGTTGGTACAAGTTAGGTAACCTAATGGAAGTGGTTCCCGAAATAAATATGGAAGAAATAATTAACTATGGTAAGAAAAAAAATGTAGGAATTATTCTTTGGGTGGTTTGGAAAACATTGGACGATCAGCTTGAAGAGGCATTAAACCAATTTGAAAAATGGGGAGTGAAAGGGATAAAAGTGG
>QILJ01000248.1 GCA_003233295.1 Ignavibacteria bacterium
CTTTGCATTAGGAACTCACATATAATTTTAAGGTCTCTCTAAAATTAATATTTATTCTCGTTATTTAATAGTCTTATTTTGCAGAAGTTCTTATGTATTAATACCACCAAGATAAACCGTATTAACATCTGTCGGTGATTCTACTCTACCATACAGAGATCAGATCATACCAACCTTGTCCAGTATTGCTGCCAGAACCATCACTATAATAACCCAGTATACTTTTACCACTATTAGTCGATTTATATACATTAACAAGACCACGCGAATTATAAGCAATTAAAAAATACACTATAGTTGGATCATTAGAGCTCACTGCTAATTCACCTCAATAACCCCCAAACGCAATTTGATTATATCCCCAATTTTCTCCCCCATCAGTTGATATATTCATTATTATAACCGACACTAGAAGCATAAACAATATTTGGATATCCAGGTTTAAATTCCATATCAATCCATTGATTTAAAGTTTTCTTAACCCAATTATTTCCACTATCAATAGTTTTATAAATGCCATTTTTTATTGATGCCAATAAAATTAAATTATTTGATGGATGAATCAATAATCGATAAATTCTTGTTCCTGTCTCTGCATCTGTTAATCCAGCCAAAGTCCATGTTGCTCCACTGTCTGTTGACTTATAAACACCTTTGCTATGATTATCAGCAGTCTGACCCCCACTTAATGACCACATACTATCACCATCTGTGTTTCGCCATATTCCACCAGATGGACTACCGACCCAAAAAGTAAAAAAGCATTTACATCGGTTGGATGAAAAGCAACACAATCGATTCTACCTATACCTGCATATCCACCGGTCGAACTATTTGTACCAAGATTATTCCAGTTTTCATTTAAACTTGCTGTTTTCATTAATTTATTTTTCTCTTTGAATTTTTCATATTCAATAAGTGAATTTGTTTCTGGAAATTCACCGGTTTGAAGATTTACCCTTTGTTCCCAATACCATTCTGCTCTTTTGAATAATTTCCAGTTAGGAGCTTTTATTTTATTTCTGTTCTTATATATATAGCCATCAGAGATATTTATTTCTTTTTCATACTTATTGAATTCTTCTTTGACTTCATAAAATGTTTTACTTGGTTTATTATCTATTAAAGGAGATATCTTCTGTAATCACAATTGAGAAATATCATTGATGAAATCATTAACAATAAAATGGTAAATTTATTTATTTTAACTCCATTAAATCTATTTCTGATTAAAATATTTATTAGAACATAGGAGCAGTAAATAGTTTAAATGTAAATTATTTTATTTTTACGGAATAAAAAAAGACCAAATGAAAACTCATCCAGTCTTTTTTATAAAGGGAAATTAAAAACGATAACTATAATTCTTTTAACTCATTTACTAATTTGTTGATTGCTTCTTTAGCATCGCCGAAGTACATGAGTGTATTCGGATAGAAGAACAATTCATTTTGGATGCCTGCATAACCAACGTTAAGCGAACGCTTATTGATTATGACTGTTTTTGCGTAATCGGCGTTGAGGATAGGCATACCATATATCGGACTGCTTTTATCGTTACGGGCAGCAGGATTGACAACATCATTTGCTCCTACGATAAACGCTACATCAACATTTTTGAAATCGTCGTTGATATCTTCTAAGGCAAAAAGCTTGTCATACGGAACTTGTGCTTCTGCTAAAAGTACATTCATATGACCAGGCATACGTCCGGCAACGGGATGAATAGCGAACCGGACATTTATCCCTTTCTTCTCCAAGATATTTGCTAAGTCACGAACTGCATGCTGCGCTTGTGCAACCGCCATTCCATAACCCGGAATAATCACTACATTCTGTGCCGAATCAAAGATCATTGCCGCTTCTTCGGCATCGACTGATTTTGCATCACCTTGAGGAGCAGAACTTCCACTAGCAGCTTCTTGACCGGCGTTTTCCCAGCCGCCTAGTACAACATTCATTAATGAGCGGTTCATACCTTTACACATAATCATTGTCAGGATAATTCCGGAAGCTCCGACAAGTGCGCCGGCTATTATCAGCATATTATTCTGCAATACAAATCCCGTCATTGATGCAGCTAAACCGGAGTAAGAATTCAAAAGTGAGATTGCAACCGGCATATCGGCACCGCCGATCGGTAATACAAGAAGCACACCTAATATTAACGATATAGTTAAAATTCCCAAGAGAATATCAACTCTAGTCGGATCAATAACAAACATAACTCCGGCTACAATTATAACAAGTAAAAGCAAAACATTGATTGGATTCTGCAGAGGATATTTTACAACTTTTCCAGTAACAAAACCCTGCAGTTTACCGAAAGCTATGAATGATCCTGTGAATGTAACCGCGCCTATCAATATTGATAAAACCAGTGTAACCAAAATTGCAATATCAGATGAATCTTGCTTGTAATACTCAGATAAAGCAACTAAAGCCGATGCACCGCCGCCGAACCCGTTCAGCAAACCGACCATCTGCGGCATTCCCGTCATTTGAACTTTCACTGCCATGGTTCCACCGATTGCAGAACCGACAACAATTCCAATAATTATATATTCATATGTTAAAATATGCTGATCGAAAAGAGTAATGACAATAGCTAAAAACATTCCTAATGCCGAGAGCATATTGCCCTGCCGTGCTGTTTTAGGAGAACCTAATCTTTTAATTCCAATAATAAACAGAACAGATGCGATAAGATAAGTTAGATATATTATAATTTGCATAATTTAACTCTCACTTCTTTTTGAACATTTTTAACATTCTATCGGTAACTAAATACCCCCCGACAACATTTATCGTGGCAAAAATAAGCGCTACCAATCCAAGAATTGTGCTGATCGTAAACTCCTCCATTCCTGCACTGAGCAATGCACCCACAATTGTAATACCCGAAATAGCATTCGAGCCTGACATCAACGGTGTGTGCAGTGTCGGCGGAACTTTTGTGATCAACTCAAAACCAACAAAAATTGCTAATACAAAAACATATATCAGCATTATTAGATCAATTACTTCCATAATTATTTCCTTCTATTTTAAAAATATATTCTTAGAACATAGTATTCAGAATATAGAATTCAGAATACAGTAGTTAGAATTCATGATACAGAATTACTTATTGATTTAGAATAAGATGTTAATAATTATTTTAACTTTTATATCCTAAATTCTGCATATTCTACAAAAATTTTTCTTTGACCTTTTCATTAACGATCTCACCGTTATATGTCAATAAAGAACCTTTTACAATTTCATCCTCAAGATCAAGTTCAACATTTCCTTCCTTGCTGATATGATCCAAAAGCGCCATGAGATTTTTAGAATAAACTTCACTTGCATTAGTTGCAACCAGACTCGGAAGGTTCGGCTCTCCTATTATTTTCACATCATGCTTTATAACAGTCTCACCTTTAACACTTACTTCGCAGTTGCCGCCGAACTCCACTGCCATATCTAGTATCACCGAGCCAGGACGCATATTCTTGACCATTTCTTCAGTGATAAGAACAGGAGCTTTTCTACCGGGAATAAGAGCAGTAGTGATTACGATATCAGCTTCTGTAACATGTTTAAAGATCAACTCCTTTTGCTTTTGCAAAAACTCTTCCGATGCTTCCTTTGCATATCCGCCTTCGTCTTCCATGTCTTCATCTGTCTCTACTTCGATAAATCTTCCGCCGAGACTCTTTACTTCTTCTTTAACTGCAGAACGGATATCTGATACTTCAACTACAGCTCCTAAACGTCTGGCAGTACCCAGTGCTTGAAGTCCGGCAACACCGGCGCCCATAATAACTACACGAGCCGGTTGAATTGTTCCAGCAGCAGTCATCATCAATGGGAATATTTTCCCTAATTCATTTGCTGTCATTAAAACAGATTTGTATCCGGCTAAGTTGGCTTGGGAACTAAGCGCATCCATTTTCTGTGCTAATGTTGTTCTTGGAATTGCATCCATTGAAATTACGTTGATCTTCTTTTCAGCACAGATCTTTGCTTGTTCAGAATAGTGAAGAGCATACATAAATGTTATCAGAAGCGTTCCCTCTTTCATAAGATCAGTTTCATGTTTGTTAAGAACAGGATGTTCTATCGGTCTTTGTACTTTTAGTACAATATCAGCGTTTGAATAGACTTCTTCCGTATTCTCTAGAACCTTGGCTCCGGCTTCTTCGTATTGGGCATTCGTAAAGCCTGCATTGAATCCTGCATTCGACTCCACATTAATAGTAAATCCTTTTTTGATCAATTTTGAAGCGACATCCGGAACAATCGAGACTCGGTTTTCGCCAGGAAGAATTTCCTTAGGAACAGCTATAACCACTTCTATTCTCCTTTTTTTAGATAAGAAATTTTAGAAAGTTTTACTAAAATAGGAGTATATATACAGAATTCAAACCGAAAAATTACAATTTCGTTTGCTAGTGTAAATCAATAGAACGCAGATGACACAGATTGAACCGATTTACACTGATAATTTTTCATAGGCGCAGACCTCCCTGCCGGTAGGCAAGCTTTATGTCTGCGTAAGTAATAACTTTTGTTAATATAACATTTACAATTTGTCCCATCACTGATACCTTAACCACTTTTTAATAGTACACAGATTTAACTGATATAACAGATCTGCACGGATATTTATTATTGTAGAGAACGAAGATCTTCGTTCCCTACAACATTTTGCTTTTGAGATTAATATTATGGATTAAGAGTCAAGAAAAATCTCCAAAGTGGAGAATTGCAACAATTGCCACGACATTTATGTCGTGGAGTAGAAAAAAGAAAATGAGTTGGGCTTTAGCCCACACACAAAATTCGGGTTAAAACCTCTTGTAGTTTTTCATTTATTTTATCACCGACATACTTGTCCGTCTCAGATGGGAATGTCGGTGCAATTCTTTTAATAATATTAAACAATGTTTTTAGGGTAACGAAAATATTCGTTCCCTACAAACATCTTGTTCGTAGGCGCAGACCCGCCGGTAGGCAAGCTTTATGTCTGCGTTTTTCGTTGACATAAAGTCAACGGCTACATTTTTTTCAAGATGTCACCGTCCATACGATGACGTTTTAGAACTTAAATGGTAGCTTCGTCACTGAATGCCTATCCACCATCTTGTTGGGCGGGGTCAGTGACGACAAAGACTTTTTTATGTTTTTTGCCACTTCGTTCGAAATGAAGTGAAGGCGCGTTTCATCAGAGTTCTATCAAAATATCAAATTGAATTGTTCCGAAACTTAATGTATATTATTGTTTAACTGAACAAGTTTAGAAATGACGACTAAAATTAACACAAGAAATATCTACCCAAAAATTCTTAAACTCATATTTTATCCAATCTTTACTTTTATAATTCTAATTGTCTTATACTTTTTGTTTGCATTTGTATTATCTAGAATCACGGTCAATTCATCAAGTACCTCCGGACCAAAGCCAATAGAAATTTATATCATTTCAAACGGTTTTCATTCTGATATAGTTGTTCCGATAAATTCCGACATAATAGATTGGAGCGAGATCATAAAATATGAACATACAACCTCGAATGATAGTTCATATAATTTTATTGCTTTCGGTTGGGGAGATAAAGAATTTTATCTCAAAACTCCGTTGTGGTCGGACTTAAAATTTAATGTTGCTTTTCAAGCGTTATTTTTGTTGAATCCTTCAGCCATTCATGCAACTTTCTTCAGAGATATGTTTGTATCTGAGAGTAGTATTAAAATTCCACTTAGCGTTCAGAATTATAAAAAGCTCATAGAATATATCAAAAACAGTCTTAAATTCGACAAAGATGGGAAAGTGCTTCAAATCAAAAATTTACAATACGATGACAACGATGCCTTTTACGAAGCAAAAGAATCATTCACATTATTCTATACTTGCAACACTTGGGTGAACGATGCGCTTAAAGCTGCCAATCAAAAAGCTTGCTTATGGACCCCATTTGAAGCGGGGATATTTTATCAATACCGTAATTAATATTCGGAAACCTGAACAAAATTAAAAACCCGACTTTAATTTTGCAACCCGATTTAAGTATTTAAAAAAGTCGGGTTTTTGCAACAAAGAAGAACCAAGAAGTTGGGCTTCTAACAAACAAATGAACGATTTGTTGAATCGTTATACAAGCTATTGCAACAACCCGTCCACACGGTGACAAAATATTATCGCTGAGTGGTCAGTGACGACAATATTATGTCGCTTGAAATATTATCCCCAAAAAAGCGAGCTGGAAGTTCACTCTACGAAATTGTTTATCTGTTCCTATCAGTCTTATTAGTTAAATCAGTGTGCTATTTTATTTATCTAATCACTCCGGAATATTTCAGCAATACAGCACTAATTCAAAGAATTATTTTAGCTCCAATAAAATGACTTTTTTAAGAATTATTTATTTAATAATTTGCGTGATAAAATTTTTAGACACGTGTCTATTTTTATCTAATTTT
>QILJ01000151.1 GCA_003233295.1 Ignavibacteria bacterium
TTTTTTCAAATCCCGGACCTTTCCAAGATACTTTTAATTCCTGTCCGCCGCCTTGCTGGAAATATCGGACTTCTATTTTATGCACTCCTTTACTCAAATTGATCTTTCCATATTTCTCATGATAGCCATGTCCTCCATCATTATCAATAAGCAATACATCTCCAATATATAGTTTAGTGCCGTCATTTGATCCACTGTAAAAAGTATATTCACCAGATTCCTTAATAAAAACAGACGCCATAAGTAAAAGAGCATAATTCTTTTTATTTGTTTCAACTTCCTCTAATCGGAATTGACCAATATTACCGGTCTTATCAGCCGTTAGTTCAATATAATTGGGTGTGCGTCCCCAGTTTCCTATATAATATCTATATTGTATTCCTTTACCGAGTTTTACTTTCTCGTACTTGGAACTAATAACTTCACTCGGTATATGTCCCTTCTTAAAAGCTTTTACATTAAGAGTTGATGTTGCTTTTACATTAAAGGGTTTGTTATATAACGTTGATAATTCTGTCGGCATACTTTCATCAAGTGTATATCGGATCTCTGCATTAGGAGTTTCAGAAGTCAGAGTAACAATTGTGCCAGACGAAAAATATATATTTGTTGGGAAAATCTTTGGACTTAATACTTGCAGTTGTTCAACTTCATTAGTTGAAGTACTGCTCTTTGTTCCATCTATAAAAGATATTGCCTTGATGACAGCAGAGGATATTTGCTCAAACGGTTCACTATATTTAAAAGATCTCTGAGTTGGTTCTGAACCGTCCAATGTATAAAACATTTCTGCTTCCGGTAAAACAGAACTCATTGTAACATAACCAAACATATCTCTTACAATCATTGGAGGAGAAGTTACAATAATTGATTTTGAACTCCGCGCATAATCACTCGGCTGCCCTTTGTTCGAATTATAAGGTCTAATGATATAACTGAATGCAGTTGGGTTTTCTCCTAAACCATTCTTAGCTACCACTTTTGTTCCCTTACCCACAACTCCAACTCCCCGCTCATGAACAGCGATAGTTAAATAAACTTCATCACGCTGTTTTAATTCAATTGTATGCGTTGCTGTTTCTAAATCTTTTTGACTAAAATTAAGAACATTCATTGAAAATGGTTCTGAACGATTTACGAACATCATTCCATCCTTTTGTTCGTTTGAGAACAATACCCAACGCACATCCTGCTTACTGCCATTAGCCATCGGAATTATATAGGGAACATATTGTTCCTCAACCGTACTTGAATACAATCCTATAGCAGCACCGCTTTTACGGTCATAATAGTTTTCAAATGGTCCGCGTCCGAACCATTCAATGTTTTTAAATTCCGGTTCAATTATAAAAGATATCCCAATTTGAGCCGGAGATGGTAACTTACCATAAGGGAATATCTGATTGTCTGCATAGATATCACCGTTTCCTAAAATTGTATAAGTACATTTATGAATGAATCCGCTGCCATTATTCATTTTATGATTTATTTGGACATTGACCAACACTGTTGTATCGCTAATTTTTTCTACTGTAAATAATTCAAGCTGCTGCGTTGAATTATCAAAACCGAATTTTTTCCACTCCCTGCTGCTGATGCTGTCATTTTCAATTGGCGCCCTATAAATATTAAGGATCGGACCGCCCTTAACTCCTTCTGAAATATATTCTTTTCCACCATAATTTAATGACTTAATTGTACCAGAGGTTTTATCAAATATTATTTCAAAATTTTTGCCGTTAACTTCAAATACATCTTGACTCTCATCAAATTGGATAGGAGAAAGTTTAGCACCCGTTTTAAGTTCAATGGAATTACTTTTGAAAGGGATCCTAAATTGATCCCAGGCAATTTCATCCCCTTTTTCTCCCCACAAAGTTTTTTTAGATTGAGTAAAAATAACCTTCAGCCAATACTCTGCGCCAATCTCAGTTTTAACTTCTTGTAAAGGAATTGTAATGATCTTTTCTTTTAAAGGTTCGACATCTAGTTTTCCAAATTCTCCTTTTTGAATTACAATACCGTCTTCGCTTAATTCCCAATTTGTTGCAAATTTATTGAGGTTTGTAAAGCTGAATTTATTTTTAACTTTTAACTTTCCTTCAAGTAAGTCAATTGGCTTCACGCTAACATTTTGATAAACTTTTTTTATCTCCCACAACTTGGGAGAATCTGTTCTGTCAGGAAATATCAATCCATTTATACCTGTAAAGTGACCAACAATAGGAGTTCCTTCATGAGCGAAATCATATCCATACCCAAAGTACTCAACTCCATTTTCATCAGTCATATATAAACCTTGACCTGCCCAATCCCAAACACACGCTCCAAAAAATATTGGATCACTCTCAATTACATTCCAATATTCCTGCAGCCCGCCACTAGCATTGCCACTCGAATGAGAATACTCACAGAGGAAATATGGTTTCTTGTTGTTTCCATTTGCATATTCAAGCATCTCTCCGGTTGAAGGATACATTCTACTATAAACATCTGCAGCATCATTGTATCCTTCATAATGCACAGGACGAGATGGATCAACTTTATGGGCATAATCTCGCATCGCAAAGAAATTATCTCCCATGCCTGCTTCATTTCCTAGTGACCATATAATTATAGAAGGGTGATTTTTATTCTGCTGGATCATACTTCTCATTCTATCTATTGCTGCTTCTCTCCATTTTGGATCACTACTCGGCAATAAACCGTTTGCACCATGGGATTCGAGATTAGCTTCATCAATAAGATAAATTCCATATTCATCACAAAGCTTATACCAGTATGGGCTATTCGGGTAATGGGAATTTCGGACTGTATTGATGTTAAAGCGTTTCATCAATTTAATATCTTCTATCATAGCTTCGCGCGGAACATATTGCCCAGACTTTGGATGCAGTTCGTGTCTGTTTGTTCCCTTCAATAAGACGGGAACACCATTTACAAGAAAACGGGAATCCTTTATCTCAACTTTACGAAAGCCAAGTTTTGATTCTGTAGTTTCAATTATATTACCTTTTCCATTTTTCAAAATTAGGATTACCTGATAAAGATTTGGAGTTTCGGCAGTCCATTTTTTTGGATCTGCAATAAATTGTTCCAAATCGATATTTACTTTACCATCTCCTGGTAGAGGAATACCAATCTTCTTCATTGTATCACCAACTTGATTCCCAGTGTTATCAAGCACAACAGCGTCCAAGGAATACTTATCAAACTTTTTATTAGAATAATTCTTTAATTCAACTTCAATTTTTAGCTGTGCATCTTTGTAGTTTTCATCTAAATCTGTTTTAATAAAAAAGTCTCTGATGTGAACTTTTGGTGTTGAGAATAGATAAACATCTCTGAAAATTCCACTCAACCGCCACATGCCCTGATCTTCCATGTAACTGCCATCTGACCAGCGATAAACTTCAACTGCTAAAACATTTTTACCATCTTTAAGATACGGAGTTAAGTTAAATTCTGCTGGGGTCATACTATCTTGACTGTATCCAACTTTTTTTCCGTTCACCCAAATATAGAACGCTGATTTAACCCCGGCAAAATGGATAAATATTTCTCTTCCATCCCAACTATCCGGCACTGTAAAGTTTCTTCTGTAAGATCCAACAGGATTATTATTATGAGGTATAAAAGGTGGATTGATAATTCCAAATCCATATTCAGTATTTAAACAAAATGGGATGCCATAGCCTGACATTTGCCAATTACCTGGGACAGTGATTTCATCCCAATTGGAAACATTAAATTCTGGTTTGTAAAAGTCTATTGGACGATCAGCTGGTTTTGCGACCCAATTGAATTTCCATTTTCCATTGAGAAGTTTGTAGAATGGAGAAGCTTCCCAATCTGCCTCCTTTGCTTGTTCAACAGTTGCGAACGGAATGGCTGTATTATGAGCTTCTTCTCTATTTATTTGAAACACTTCAGAATTTTCCCAATCATTATGTGACTGCTGTCCACAAAGATTGGAATCAAAATGGATGAAAAAGAAAACCATTAATGGAATAAGAACTATTTTATTTTTTATTTTTATTGTTCCCAATTATTATTTCCGCTTTCACCAACAATAAAATTGATTTCCCACCAGAAGATGTATTCACAATTTTTAATATTAATTACCTGATAGATCTTCTTTCGTCATTTCTCTCTTTTCAAATCCAGTACCTTTCCAAGATACTTTTAATTCCTGTCCGCCGCCTTGCTGGAAATATCGGACTTCAATTTTATGTACTCCTTCATTTAATTTGATCTTTCCATATTTCTCTTGATAGCCGTGTCCGCCATCGTTATCAATAACAAGTGTATTGTCAACATATAGTTTACTTCCATCATTGGAGCCGCAATAAAAAGTATATTCACCAGATTCCTCAACATTAACAGCCCCAATAAGCAATAAAGCATAATGAGTCGGAACGCTCTTTATATCTTCCAACTGAAACTGATCTATGTTACTAGTTTTATCGGGTGACATACTTAAATAATTTGGAGTAGAACCAAACTTTCCTTCATAAAAACGTGATTCAACACCATTCCCAAACTTTACTAATTCATACTTTGAAGTAATTGCATTGCTTGGTTTACAGCCTTCTTTAAAAGCTCTAACCTCTAACGTTGATGTTTCTTTTATAAGAAATGGTTTCGTATAAAGTGCTGAGGAAGCAACCGGTTCTGTTCTATCAAGCGTATATCGTAATTCGGCACCCGGCATTGGCGATTCCAAAGTAACTTTAATTGTATCTGAAAAATATCTATTTACCGGAATGATCTTGGGTGTCTGAACTTGTAGTTGTTCCACTTTAACTGTTGTGATAGTACTCATTTCTCCATGAATAATAGAGACAGCTTTTATGGTTGCTGAACCATATTGTACAAATTCTTTTGTGTATTTAAAAGATTTTCTCGTTGGTTCAGAACCATCGGTTGTATAATATATTTCCGCTTCCTGTGTGATGGATTCCATCGCAATATAACCTAAGTCATCTCTTGAAATAATCGGAGGTGCTGAGACAACATATAAATTTGACTCTCTTGCATATTCGCTTACCTCTCCGTCACTTAAATTATAGGGTCTGATAATATAGCTAAACAATGTCGGACTTTTTTCCACTCCATCTTTAGGATTTACTCTTATCCCTTCACCCGAGCCGCCTACCCCGCGTTCATAAGCTGCGAGTGTAAAATACACGTCATCATCCCTTTGCAATTCATTAGTATGCTTTGCTGATTCCAAATTTTGCTGGCTATAATGAAGGGCATTCATAGCAAATGGTTCTGTACGATTTACAAACATGACACCCTGGTTTTGATCATTTGAAAATAAAACCCAGCGTACATCTTGTTTGCTGCCGTTAGATTGCGGCATGATGTATGGCACATATTGCTCCTCTGCTGTGCTAGTGTATAAACCAATGGCGGCTCCAGTCTTACGATCGTAATAGTTTCCATGCGGACCACGACCAAACCATTTGATGTTTTCTAATTCCGGTGACAAGACAAAGGATATACCTATTTGAGCAGGTGGCGGTAATTTTCCGTATGGATATATTTGATTGTCTGCATAGATATCACCATTTCCTAAAATAGTGTAAATACATTTGTGAACAAATCCGCTTTCGTTTTTCATTTTGTTATTAATTTGTACGCTGATCTGAATTTTACTCTTATCGGTCTGATCAACTTCAAAAGATTCCACGACAAGAGTAGGTTTATCCATGCCGTATTCTTTCCATTCCATACCCAGATATTGTTCGTTGTCTATCGGCGCTCTGTAAACTGCCAACGTGGGACCGCTTATTGCTCCATCCTTATCTGAAAGCAACTCAATACCATTATAATTTAATGATTGGATTGTTCCGTAATTTTTATCAAATACTATTTTAAATTTCTCGCCGCTAGCTATTATTACATTTTCATTCTCAACAGATTGGATTGCGGATAAGTGATTGCTGCCTTTTATAACTTCCGCTTCACTTTTAATTGGCATTTTAAATTGATCCCATGCAACTTCAAATCCTTTTTCAGCCCAAAGTGTTTCTTCTGATTGTGTGAAAATTATCTTTAAAAAATATTCTGCATTTGGTTTTGGTATTATTGCTGGAAGTGGAATCGTAATGACCTTTTCCTTTAACGGTTCAACATCGATCTTTCCAATTTCATCGCTTGCAATTACTAATCCATCCTCACTTATTTCCCATTTGGCATTATATCTATTGAGATTAGTAAAACTAAATTTATTTCTGACTTTCACTTTTCCTTGCAGCAGATCAACTGCTTCAACTTTAATATTTTGATATACTTTTTTTACCTCCCACATCTTGGGAGAAAATGTTTTGTCTGGGAATACTAAACCGTTTATACAGTCATTGCCATCACTTGGCGTTCCTTCCGGACCAAAATCTCCACCATAAGCAAAATACTCAGTTCCATTTTTATCCTTTTTGTACAAACCATGGTC
>QILJ01000076.1 GCA_003233295.1 Ignavibacteria bacterium
CGTGATAAATCTAGGGTCAAAACCACATATTTCCGGCTTCTGTCAAATTCATTTTTCGAATAAGTTAGCGGAGCAAACTGTCAAATCTAGGATAGAACAGCCTGCGGAGATGGCTGTAAGTGAGTAAATTAATCTCTGTCAGCTGAAAGGAGCTTGTCAAACGGTTGAAGGAACTGAGATTTGAAGGTCCATAATAAAGTGGAAAACATCCATTTATGGTAAAGAGTGATTTGACTTTAACTATACCTAATCCACACAGGAAAAAGATAGGCGTGCCTTTGCTTTCAAGAATTCTAAAGCAGGCTGGAATATCTCGGGATGAATGGATAGGAAAGTGAGTTGCATGCACATGATGAGATGCCAAAGAACACAAAGAGAGAAGGTTCTTCTAACTTCTTAGGCGAGAGGGGAATACCACCAAAATTGGTATCATTCCTGTAGCATAAGCTTTTTAATATCTAAAACTGCAATAAAATCAAGTTTTAAAAACTTCAGTTTAACCCTTACCTGGGAGGTTATGCAAATAAAAGGAACTTTTAATCTAATAACTATAAGTGGTTTTTGGAAAAACATATCTTTTTTTCTTGATTTGTGTTTTTGGATTAATATCTATGATGCTTATGCTAACCTGATTGAATTTATGCAACCTAACTTTTGGAATTATTCTAATTTCCATTTCATTTTTCATTCCAACCACCCTTTATTGCCAATATTTTTATATCAATCTGAGGAGATTGTCTGATAATCTCCTCTCTAACTTGCTCAGTAACTAATCCAGTAGCATCTTGTAAAAGTTGCTGAACCAATCTTTGTGTCTCTTCAGGTATTTCTGAAACATCAACATCAGCAGGTAATGTTAAATTTAGATTTATATTAATTTGAGGTGCTTCGGGAATCTGTCTAATCTTTCTAACTTTTATTGAATACTCAAAATAATGAATTTTATATGATGATTCGATTAATGCTATCTTCAAATCAGTTAATTCTTTCTCTTCATCTTTAAGTAATAATTCATTAAACTGGATTGGTTTCAATAAATCTAATTCTTTTTCATAATCAACTATTAGTTCCCACATTAACTTACTTAATCCTTCATCTGCAAACTCAACATTTAAACCAATTCCTTTTGCTTCTTTTCGATTAATTCCATGACCATGAGAGAACATCCTTTCAGTTAATGATTCAACAATTGTTTGTGCTTTACTTTCATCAATTTTCTCTTTATGAGAATTTAACATTTTTTTGGCAACTAATCTTATGTGGGAATAAGTCCTATAAATTATCCCTAATGTCAATGGAGTAACATCTTGAGCCAATTGAGAAATAACTTGACATAGAGCATCCTGGTCAGTTAGATTTACCTTTTCTTTCATAAATGAGATATATGCTGTAACATCTTCCGTGTTTATAGGTTTGTTTATTTCTCCTGTTGAGGGCATTTCTAAAGTAGGATCAATTGGACCTAACTCTCCTTTTGGACTCATGATTATTTTATCTGCACCTAAAGCAATTAGTGTAGCTGCACTATATGCTTTGCTAGGAATTAACACAGTTAGATTTTCACAGTATTCTCTTATCATACTTACGATTTTCCAAGGAGTACTTACATCTCCACCCCTACTGTATAAAAATAAATCAATATTTTTAACTTTCCCAAATTTGAGTAAATGGTCATACATAGGTCGTACTGCATCTTCTGAAATATTGGCTTCAGCACCACGTCTATCACCAGTTAAGTATACAAGTACCTTAGACTGTCTATTTTCTTCAATTTCCTTAATAATATTTAACCTATCATTTCTCATTATAAATCAAATATAGTATTAAACTATATATAAATGTAATGGATTTTTGATTAAAAGTCCCATAAATTGTAAAATTGCTCCCTCCAGAGCGGTTGTCACAGTGCAAGTCTCCTCCATGAAGCAGAAAGCTCTCTGCTTCAGCGGGAGTAGTTCATACCTTTCCCATGATGTGAACTAACGAGAATTTGGAAGAACCCTATAGCGAAGACTCAAAGCGTATTTTCAAGCTGGAAAATGACAACCGAATGAGGAAGATAGGGACAACTATTGAAAGTTCACGAAATATTTTTATGTCTCAAAGCGAAAACTTGTCAAGTAGAGATATAAAGTAAGGATAAGATATGATGCTACATGGAGAAAAAAGATTATGAAAACAAAGTTCGGTATATGCAGAAAGAGTTTGATGAAAAAAATGATTATATAATCGGACTGTTTCTCTTACAGGATGTTGAATCTGCAAAAGAAGAAGGCCGTAGAAGTATAGTTGAATACACCCTCAAAGAATATCCTGATTTTTATGCCGAATTGTTCACAGAAATTTTTATCCGACCTTACGGTGGACCTATATATTTCACAGAACTATTACCACATTTAGATATAAAGTACATCCTCGATTACCTAAAGTCGAAAATTTCAGAAGTAACTGATATTGAAAAGGAGAAATATCTTGAATTTTTCCGAATTATCTATAATTATCTAATTCAGATTGCTACCTTAATTTTGCTTAAACGTATTGGAGATAATACCAATTTTAATAAGCTTTATACATTAATGCAAAATCAAATGGCGCCTCATAGCCACTTGGATGAACATATTGAATTCTTTGAAAAAAATCTTTATAAAGGATTTATTGTTGAGGCTGCACGTTACCTTTATTCAGAAGGAATTGATACTGTCTATGCGTTTGAGAATATAATATTTAGATTCCCTTTGGAAATAAATGGAATTTTAGAAGATAATTATGAAACTCTGGCAAAATCTGCACAGGAGGATGAATTTGAAGCATATATAATCATAAACTTTTATTTTGTTTTAATCGATTATTATGTGTTAAAAGTGAGAGATATCGACAGGGCTGAAAGATTGGTTGATTTTTTAATCAAAGATTTCTATGATTATGTGGGGGTTGAGGATAAATTCCTTCGTGTGAAAGTTGCGAATCGGAAATTAGAGGAAGTCAAACATTACATTGAGAACAAATATCGGAAAGAAGATATTGAACAAAATCCACGCTTTCTAATGTATTTAAGTGAATACCATCAACTATATGGGGAGATACCAGAGGCAATAGACAAAAGTAAAAAAGCCTTTGAGGTTTCTGGAAAGTCCTCCGAATATTTGGCAGAATATTGTAAAGTTCTCATCTTAAAAGATCCTGACGAAGCAAAGAATGCGTTAAGGGATTATTTAAAAGACAAAGATAATATTTTGAGGCCAGACCACTTGATGTTTTTAACATCGGTTTTTTTTAATTTGGATTTAGCAGTTGCCAAAGAACTACTAGATTACTATTCTTCAAACTACCTTGAAAGAGAGCAAAAAACAGTTCCACATTTTCTATATTTATTATCCCAATATCACTTAAAGATGGGCAATTTCTCAGAATATGAAAAGTCGCTAAAAGAAATTGTAAAAAATTATCCCTATTTTGAAGTTTGTTATAGAAAGCTCTCTGAGTTGTATTCTGATAAAACAAAAGAGCTATACGATATCGAAAAAGCAATCAGTTATGCCAGAAAATGCGCTGAAATAAGGGATATTGAACCCGAGTATTATACAGGCCTTTGTTACCTCAACTCAGAACAGTATCCAAAGGCTATTGAAGATTTTGAAAAATTCGTAACTGGGGGAGATATCCCTCCTGCTTATAGTAGAGCATATTTACACTTGTTTAAGGCTTACAATGAAATAGGTGACGACAATAGCGCCTGTAAATGGGCTGAAAAGTACATGGATTTGTATGATCCAGCTATCCGGCTGCAAATGTATAGAGACCCAACAATGGATACTCAGAGCCTATTACAAAATGACTTAAATTTCTTCTCTATTGTTTCTAAAAAATGTTTGAAACTCAGGAAAAAAGCTGAAAGGTACTTAAGAGAATATAATACATGGACAAAGTCACTGGATAAGTCTCTGGAATTAGAAAAAGCCAGTATTGAAAATGAAGCACTGAAACAGAAAATTAGTGACATGGAAAAAGAACTGAGTTCGATTAAAGAAAAATATCGTGCCCTCGACCTTGATGATGAAGAAAAACTAAGCTCATTCTTCAATGAAATTGAAAGAAATGAAGATGCTAGATTGCAAATCCTAAAAAAGATTCATAACAAAACATGGATTGAGTCTGAAATTTTTCTAAAAGGGTTACTGCCCAAATTTGACAAATTATCAAACAAATTGAAAAAGATCATTCAAAGTGCTGAGTTCATGTTCAAAGTAAATCATGCAGAAGCAGATTTCTCGGGTATTATACTAAATTATGCAAAAGCAGTTGAAATCATCCTTGACGATAAAATATGCAGACCTTTCTGGGAAGGATATAGCTCTAAGGAAATTCAACATACAGAAATCAAAGATCATATAATTTTTGCTAATTCACCTAAATATCTTCCAGAGTCCAGATTTATTACTTTAGGGCAATGGTCGAAGCTTATTAAGGACTCTCAGTCTTCACAAAGGAGTGATTTGGATAAAATATCCCAGGGCTTTCTTGAAAACTTAAGGAGTTTACACCCTCAAATTTTGGAAAGCGAAAGCATAAGATTACATTTTGTTAAATTGCGCGACAGCAGAAATGGAAGTGCTCATACAAAAACCATTACAAAGGAAGGTGCATCGAAAACAGTTCAAGATTTTAGAATATTTATAAATGATTTAACAGATTTATTTTATTAACTTAAGTACTTCGTAAAGTAATTTCCGAAAGCTAGTAATAAGCAGGAAGGGGATTAGGGTCCTTCCAAATTCTCACAAAAATTCCTATTAAATCACCTTTGAATCACCACTTTTAATATTAAACTATCATTGTTTAATCAGTGTAGTTATTTCACTGGGAATTAATTCAAAAGAAGACCTGCAGAGACTTGCTGAACGATGACTCCCACAAGGACCCTAATTCCTTTCTGTCAAATTAAAGGGTCTTCCACTTCTCGTTACTGTCAGCTTGACTTTATTCAGAATAGCATTAATTTCTTCCTCGGAAAGTTTGCCATCCGAACAGCAACAATTCACAAGAAATCTCAAACTATATCTTACAAATTTATTTAGTTCTTTAATGTTATTATTTACCCACCTACGTGCAGGATTGTCATCCAGGATTAGCGAGTGAAGTTCTGATTTTTTGTAAAGAAAATATGCTATTGCCATGCATTCATATTCACCCTTTTCAAATATCCTGTCTCCAATAATACTGAGCAGAGAAGAGTAGTCATATCTTTCTAAAATATTAACAGTAGATTTAAATCTAATATCATTAATTATATCACTGTGTTTTTCCGAAATCTCACTTAATACTACTCTTCCAATAAAAAATTCATATTTTTTGGTAATTTCTACAAGTGTTTCAGAATCATCAATCTCATCCGGTGATAAAAAAGCAATATAAAAGGAACTATCACTTACAACGTAATCTTCCGAGTTCACCTGATCCATCCTGCACTTCTTATCCTTTCTATTAAAGATTCTTGCTTTTCTTCATCTATTATTCCTTTTTTTATTAGTCTGTCTATAATTTTTTCAGAATTTTTTATTATGTCTCTAGATAATTCAGATCTTTCTGAATATTCTTTAATATTCTCATCGGTGTAGAGTAAAAGTAATAGCTCATCCCATTCTAAGCGAGTGTACAGCGGGACTATAAGGTCAACAGCAGAAATCAACGCAAAGGTATCTTCATCCTCCTTAGCTTTTTCATTTAATCCAGCTACAATTTTTTTGTAAATTTCTTCACCTTTTTCAGTTATCACCAAATATCCGCCTTTTACCCTTTCAGCCTCTGAGCTTCTTTTTGGTGGTAGATACTCCCAACAGTCAGTTGCATAAGTGGGATTTTTTATAAGTTCATCCAGATCAAAAGAAAATGGACCTCTTAAATGTGGTACAAAATCCACCAGCCTTTTTACCTGTGGGTGAAATCTCCACAGGGTGAAGAAGATTTTCTGAAGGTGCAATATGCTTATTCTTCTGTCTGCTTTGCCGAGGATTAGCAGGATGAGATATTCGACATCTCTTATCTCTCTTTCATCTTCCACCAGTTCATAGCTTGCTTCACTCAATTATTCACATCCTTTTGTGACTTTCACCCATTCATGGCATTTTATCCTCTCAATCGTTAAGTATGTTTCCCAGTTGCTATCCTTGGCTAGCAGAACTATATTAGAAAGAAATAATGATAATATGATATATAAATTTTGATGTTTGTTACTATCCCTGACATGGCAGAACTATGTTAGAAAGGCAAGAGCAAAAATGAGTATTGCACATTCAAACCAAAGGATAGCAACTTATTTATTAATTCATAACACTCTGCTTGTTTCTGGTAGCTACCAGAAGGTGGAACTGTCTGAAATCTCAGTGGAGCAAGCGAACTGAAAAATCTGCCACGCCTCCGCCACGCTCCTACCCCCCACACACGGCACCACGGCCTTATCAGGAGGCCCCCAAATGAGCTGCATGTTCCGGCTCGTTTGTGGTAGAGCTGTCGCAGAGTATCACTGTTTGTTATGCTTGTTTTGCTTGCTTGCTTGTTATGTTTTGCATGCTTGTTTTGTTTGCTATGTTCGGTTAAGTTAAGTTGAGTTAGAAAAAAGAAAAGGAAAGCCTGGAAAATCGGCAGAGGGCCAGAGAGAACAGGGTGTGTTTTTGATAATGGCCTTAAGAGCTGCAGGAATTTTAAGAGCCACAGGCAATAACAGCTGCAGGAGTCTCAATGTCACTGGCCATAGCAGTAGCAGAGCTCAGGAAAAATTCAAAAACCTGCCTTTTTACAAGGGGAGAACCTGACATACTCCCACGACTAAAGAGGCTGTCCGACAATTACTCTCAGTAATATAAAGACTGCTTATTTTAGACAATAAAGGCTAAATTTAG
>QILJ01000156.1 GCA_003233295.1 Ignavibacteria bacterium
GAGATCACCTTGGTTATCGCATTGAATTACAGAACGCTAGCTTCCAGAATCAAGTATCAAATAAAGAATCGGTTTCTGTTAAAGTTGAACTGATCAACAGAGGTTTTGCTACATTCATTAATCCGCGTCCCGTTTATTTTGTTCTGATAAATACATCGGGCGAGTTAGTCTTGAAACAAAAGACTGATGCTGATCCTCATACATGGCAGCCTTTTAAACCCGGTGATATTGAATACAAACCGCTAACGCATTCTATTGAAGGTGTTATTTTATTAGACAAAATAAAAAGCGGTGAGTATATGCTGGGGTTATGGATGCCAGATGCCGACGAAAGTATTCAGTTGGATTCACGCTATGCGGTCCGAACAGCAAACAGAGATACTCCTTGGTGGACAACGGCAGATAGTAAATATGGCGTTAATATTCTGGGAACTATAAAAGTTTTAGCAAAATAAATTTGAACTAAATATACTGCTTTTTCAGAGCAGAAATTTTAATTTTAGCAATTAACAAATTAAGAATATGAAAAATAAATTTTTTACACTCTGGATCACATGGACAATCTTAGGAGCAACCTTGCTGTATGGTGTTGCAACCTCTATTTCAGATAATAGCTTTGTATCAGTATTAGCAATGGTCTTAAGCTTGTCACCCCTCTTAGGATTAACGCTTGCATTAGGGTCTTTAAAAGCTTCCGGTCAGTTTAATAATTGGTTAAGGGGAAATAAAAATTCACTTTATTATACAGCAGGTGGAATATCACTTTTATTTGCCATACCAGGATTATTAACAGGTAGTTTTAATCCTTATAATACAATAATTTTTGCATCAATTGTTTTTGTAGTATTTGGTTTACTGAAGCAAGCTAAAGAGGAAGAGTTTAAATTAAACTGGAGTGATTTAGCAATCTGGATAATCCTATGGATTCCCTTCGATCTTCGCTGGTATATGGAAATGCAGCCGAGCCTGGATTATACTTGGTGGTCCATTGCAATTTCTGTTATTGCTATAATTGGGTGGTATGGATACAGGGATGCTGATATTGGTTTTAATCTAGTTCCAAGGTTTAAAGATCTGCTTATTGCTCTATCAGCATTGGTTATGATCATGGTAGTTGTAATTCCTCCTGGGCTTGCAACCGGGTTTCTCTCTTTTTCGGTCCCGGAATCTTTTGATATTTCAAAACTGACGGCACATTTTATAGGATTGTTTCTAACAGTTGCATTACCTGAGGAGCTCTTCTTCAGAGGAATTCTGCTGAGAGGACTTGATAAAGTATTTTCAAAAAAATGGATCCCAATGTTAATTTCTTCACTTGCTTTTGGAATGATGCACTGGAATAATGTGGATACTTTATCGATGCAGATCACTTATGTTTCTTTAGCAACAATTGCCGGACTTGGTTATGGATGGGCATACAAAAAAAGCGGCAGCAATTTATTTGCTGCAATACTTGCACATACTCTAGTTGATTGGGTTTGGAGATTATTACTGTCTGGTTAATGCAGAAAATTAGATAAAAGTAAATCAATAAATTTAATCCGCCAAAAGCGGACAAGGGATAAATTCCCAATCGCTTACGGTGGGAAGATTCACTATAAAACGGGAAGCAAAATGAAAACAACATTACTCATTGTACTAATATCTTTTTTAGGGATTACAGGATGTCAGCAAAACAATTCACCGAAAACTATTGATCTATCAAAGAGTTGGAGATTTTCTTCGGATAAAAAAAATATTGGTATATCTGAAGGATGGTATAAAATCGACTTTGATGATTCTCAATGGGATATACTTGATGCGGGAATACGTTGGGAAAATCAAGGATATCCAAAACTGGACTCATTAGCATGGTATAGAAAAACAGTTGATATTCCATCTGCCTGGAAAGGAAAAGATGTATGGATAAAATTCGGCGGAGTAAATGATGCTTACGAACTATATGTGAACGGCAAAAGTGTCAGTTCGTTTGGTGAAGCGAATATAAGCTTTGCCGGTAAACCATCGTTTACAAAAGTCAGTGATAAATTAAAATATGGTCAATCCAACCTGTTAGTAGTAAAAGTCAATGACTGGGGAAACAGCGGCGGTCTGTGGCGTCTGCCTGTGATTATAACTACAGATAAATCAGAAACCGATCTCTTCAAACCATTATCAGAAACACCTTTTGATCCGGTGAAAGAGGGTTATAAACTATTTTGGCAGGATGAGTTTAATGGAGATAAACTGGATAAAACAAAATGGTTTGTACGCGGAGTGGGACCGCGTGGTGTCGGGTATATTACTCCCGATGCAGTAGAGGTAAAAAACGGAGTTCTGAAACTTCATGCTTTTATAGAAAATGATTCTTTAAAGGTTGGAGCCGTTGGGACATACGGACTTTTTGAAACTACATTCGGTTACTTTGAGTGCCGGGCAAAACTGCAGAAGTCAACTGGTAACTGGGCAGCTTTTTGGATCCAGTCTCCCGGTATCTCGCAAGGTGAAGACCCTGCTAAGTTTGGTACCGAAATAGATATTTTTGAATACTTCAAAAAACAGGGCGGAGATTTTGTTTCGCACAACCTGCATTGGGCTTACGGACCGAATCAACAATCCACGGGAGCATTTCTAAGTAAGGTGGAAGGAGTTGGCGAAGGTTTTCATACTTTTGCCGTTGAATGGACACCGGAGAAATACGCTTTCTTTGTTGACGGGTATAAATATTACGAAATAAAGCAGGCTATCTCACATATTGATGAATACATTATTTTAAGTTTCGAACCTGCACATTCATGGGAAGACCTTAAAGATGCCGTTTTACCTGATGTTTTTATCGTGGATTATGTAAAGGTGTATAAAAAGAAATAGCCGAAAAAGTTTGGCAGTAGAGATATTGTTTTCATGATAAATTGCTTAACCCTAAAAAAATATTGGTATTTGCACTTATCAGATTTTTTTTATATTGTAAATAGCATGAGGGAAAATGTCATGAATGGTCGTTTGTTAATAATAAAAATTATTTTTTACTTTTCTTCCTAAGTTACTTATTGCCTGCCCAAGATTCTCAAAGTTCTTTAATGAAAGCCATTATGAATAAGAACATTGTGAAGTTAAAAAAGCATTAGATAAACGGGTGCAGATCCGAATCAAGTGACCTCATACGGTGCTTCTGCGCGTATCCATGCAGCAGGTCCTTTAGATTATAAAGTTATTAGTTAATAATGGCGCTGATCCAAACCTCTATACAAAAGTATTTGGCTGTGCTCTTTTTGCTCCTGTTTTCATTTTTGCAACACCCTAATAATTTTCGGATATAATATTATATATTTTAACTAGCCTATCATCCATTTTAAGTATGTGTCTAGAATCAGGCAATGTATATTGTTACATATTATGAGTCATCTCAGCAGCAAGGTTAAGTGATAAGTTTGATTTCTCCTTGTATAGTACTCTTTCAAGTTCTTTGTAAATAGAGTAGGCTGTAAATGAGATACAGATATGAGCTTCTATTCTATGCTTAAAACTATGATAGATCGGTCTGGTCCTTAAATCTGTTTTTGACATTCTAAAAGCTTTTTCAATGTGCCAGAGGTTTTTGTAATTTTCTATGCTTTGTTTGTCTTTAAGCTTTGTGTTGGTAAGATATCCTTTCAAGCCATCCCATTGTGTATCCTTTTCAAATTTTTGATAATCTATTTCTACAGATAAATTTCCTTTTAATTTTAGATATTTATTATAACCACGGTTATTTATATTTGCCTTAGTTAGATTCCCCGATTTAATTCTCTTTTCTAATCGCTTCAATCCTCTTTCCCGTGTATGTTTATCTTTTGATGATCTTAACTTCGAATAGGTGATCAATAGTCTGTTCTCACCTTGTTTTTTGATTCATTTGACTTGACCATCTTTGATTGTATGAAGTGAAATTTGATGCAAGTTTGCTTTCAAGTGGAATTTATTTCTATCAATTACGAGCTGGCTCGTTTATTAATCAATGAAAATGTTATTACTTATAAAATAGTACATGTTTTAATAACAGCGCAATCTGAAAAGTATTTAAAATTGCAATTTAAAAGTCGGTCATAAAAATGACCGGCTTTTTATTATACCCAGTTAAGAAAGCAATCCTCTATTTTTATTGGTACGCAGACCCGCCTACTCGTAGAAGGGGTGCACAAATAAGGTATAAACATACACAGAGAAAAATTGAAGAAGTAGATTAGTGTTTAGATATAACAAAGGTTATTATTTTATTGCTTTTCTGTTGCTTTTAATAACATACCCTGGAGTGATCTGGCACCTTTGTAATTAGGATTGATCATCAAGCAATTATCAATTGCTGAGAGAGCCTTTTTGTATTCCTTATTTAGAGAGTAAGCCCCAGCTAAATTAAAATAAACTTGATCGTCAAATGAATTTATTTTTGTACTTTTCTCAAGATATTTAATTGCTTTTCTTATATTATTTTTAGATAATTCAATTATTCCAATCCACTTAGTTGCAAATGCTGTAGTTTTAACTCTGTCATATTTCTCAAAATAGGGAAGAGCTCTGTCAAACATTTTTCGCTGGAGTAAATTATTAATAACCATATCGTAAAAATCATAGACAAACGGGTATTGGAATATTACGTCATCCATTTCTTTTAGATAATTGTCTACATCGCCTCTCAGCAAATATCTATTTGCTAAATTACGATGGGCTTTTTCCCAAGTAAGTTTATTCTCAAGAACAAAAAGTGCCAGAGAATCTGAATAATTATGCAGATTTAGTTTTCGTAAGACATTGCTAGGTGAACTCAAATTTTTAACAAAGGGCCAATCATTTTTTAAAATTGTGATTCTATATCTACCGATTGTGGAATCAAGTTTTGTGAAATCATAGTTGGCGCGTACATATGAGTCTTGCTGTGCAGAGGTTTGAGCCACCTTGGATGCTGCTGGCAGATAGCTTTCATCCAGCATTTTATCAAAAAATAATTTACCCAGAATTTGATACCCATCTAAAGTCGGGTGAAGATGATCGGTCATAAGATTATTTCCAACAATTCCGTCCTTACTTAAAGCGTTGAATGTTGAATCAGCTTTAACAACTGGAAAGTGAAATTCATCAGCAAGTTTGTAGATGATTCTATTCATCTCTGAAGGAGCTCTGAACCGCAAAGCATCAAGATCTTTTGCTCTTACGAAAAATTGTAAAGCATCCTTATTATCACCATTTTTAAGAATTTCCTGTCCAAGTTCATACGCTGCATTAGCAGACTCATTTTCAAAACGATCAATCGATATGAATGGGGGCTGATCTTTAAGATTGCAAGTTAAATCGGAAAGGATAACTTTTACATTTGCTTTCTTTACCATCTTAAGCATATCTCTTAAATTCCCTTCAAATTGGTTTATACCTACTTTATAAGTGTCGGAATTTATTTCAATTGATTGCTCCTTTGCCATTCTTGACATTAATGTCCCGGTTCGTTTTTCATTGGAAGAAAAAAGTCGGATAACATCTTGAATTACGTCGCGTATCAATTGAATTGTTTTGTAGTGATTTATCGAAAGCATAAAATTTACTAGCCCTCTTGAGTTACCAAGAGTTTCTAAGGAGCCGGCACCAAGTGCTCCATAATATTCATTATGCCCAGCATAGATCAAAAGGATGTCTGGTTTTTGTTCAAGTATGCCTGGAAGCATATCTAAAAGGGAGTAACTGTTGATTGCAGTCATAGCACAATTTATTACTTCAATGGTTTTGTATGGGTATACTAATTCCAATCTCTTACGAATATATTTAGAGAACGATCCATTTGGGCTGAACGGATATCCGGCGGCGCTACTTCCGCCAAGAATGAAAACACGTATTGCCCCGGGTTTCTTCTTAATATCAAAAAGATCTTGTGCAGGATAAGGGATTGATTCGGTCTGATAAAAATATCTGAATGCTATTTCGGTAGTTAACATCATTTTTTGATTATCAACAGTTTCCCACTGATTATATTCTCGCCCGTAGTCAAAATAATCGAGAGTGTATTCCAACAAAAATATCGCAATAAAAGGAATGGC
This sequence comes from Ignavibacteria bacterium, assembly GCA_003233295.1. Next base: position 6,042 of record QILJ01000156.1, read on the forward strand.
TATTAGAATGAGGTTATAATAAAATGGGTATTTTTTCCTACCGAGTGACCTGCTATAAGTTCTTACCTGCTCAACGGATACTCTAAGATTTTTAGCCATTCGGGTAGAACTTAACTTACCCTTATATGTTTTAATATAATTCTTTTGCTTATTTGTCAGTGCCATGAAACCTAAACTCCCAGAACAAAAATACAATAAAAATAGTACTAATTCCGCAATACTTGCATATAAAATTTTACATTTGATCATGAATTAAACTAGTCCCGAAAAGCAGAATTCAGAATGACTTTTTTGATATCTTTTTTGCTTTTATTTTTTGAAAGCAATGGAAACTGCTATAAGTTGGTTTGGTATGATTTATGCTATATATTATACGATATAAAGGGACTTTTATTTAGATATT
>QILJ01000211.1 GCA_003233295.1 Ignavibacteria bacterium
TCCTCTCGCCGGTTTTAGTTCAACATTCAGCACATATTACAAATCCGCTTCACTGCGTTGCGCTACTTCGTAATACGATGCTTAATTGTTGCACATATTACAAATCCGCTTCACTGCGTTGCGCTACTTCGTAATACGATGCTTAATTGTTGTGTTTTAGTAGCCGTCTTTTCTAATGTCATTTTGAATTACTTTTTCTTTCTTTTTAATTCAGCGTGGGGCATTTTTAATAATTTCTCTTTTTTTTGCGTTAGCAGTTTTACTCTTTGGCGTGCGCAGGAACGAGCACGACAATGTGTAAAACAGTGATGGCAATTATTCGTTCATTTTAATTTTATTAATTACTTTTGTCAATGTTTGTTTGAGCAATTCCTGATTTCTTAATTGACATTCCCATATCACAATTACTTTCCACCCAATTTCTTTTAGATTTTCTTGCACTTTCTTGTCTCTAATTCTGTTCTTCTCAATTTTTGTATTCCAAAAGTCTTTGTTGGTTGACGGCTTTATCGCTTTTGTACAACTTTCATGTCCATGCCAATAACATCCATGTACAAACACAACAGTATGGTATCTCGGCAAAACAATATCTGGTGAACCAGGAAACCTTTTGTCATTTATTCGGTAGCGAAATCCTCTTTTAAACAGTGCTTTGCGAACAAGAATTTCCGGCTTGGTATTCTTATTCTTCACGGATGCCATAATTTGGCTACGCTTCTTTTTTGTAAATATATCAGCCAAGATGATAGATTAAGTGTTGCTTAATGTTTTCAGACTGAATGTATGAAAAAGCAGGTGGTAGAGCATTTCCAATAAGTAAAGCCAGATTTGTTTTCGGAGTGTTAAGAGGAAATTTGTAATCGGGTGGAAATGATTGAAGCAATGCAGCTTCTCTTGCAGAAATGCAACGATTTTGGTCAGGGTGTAGAAATCTTCCCTTTGAAGGATTCAAACAGCCTCCCGTAATAGTTGTTGAGTAGTCATCCCAACGCAATCTGCCGTAAACATCATTAAATCCGACATTATTCGCCTGATGGCATTTTAATAAATACTTGTTCGGTAAATCTTTTCTGCTTCCTCCGTTTTTCGGTGTCATTTCAATGCGTTTCTGAACTTCCGAAGTATGTGTTGGGAAAATTTTATGAATTGGATCTTTTGATTTTTCGGGTATCGGTAGATTGCCGATTACTTGTCTTACCGTTTTTTTTTCATTAATCGGTTTGGCAACCCTTATTTCTCCTAATCTTGAGCCAACCAAAACTAATCTTTTTCGGCTTTGCGGTACTCCGTAATTTTTTACATTGACTACTTTATAGTCAATCCATTTATAACCGGCTTCTTTCAATATTATCAATGCTTTTAGAAACAAATCATAATGAATAAGTCCGGGAACATTCTCCATCATTATCGTATATGGTTTCAATGCTTTCACAAGCCGCACATATTCCATTATCAAATTATTTCTTTCATCCTCAACCGGCTGTGCTCTGTTCAACCTTCTTATCGAACTGAATCCTTGGCAAGGTGGGCAACCTGCAAGTAGATGAATTTTTTTTCCGTTCAATCTTCGATTAATTTCAGCAATGGAAACCTTACGAATGTCTTTTGTAATTACAGTTGTATCCGGATGATTTAAACGATATGCTTTTGAGGCAATTTCATCAATCTCAAAAGCGAGTTGTGTTTTGAAATCGGCTTGATGCATACCTTCTGTGAGACCACCAACACCGCTGAATATGTCTATTGAGTATAAGTCCATCATTATAGATTTACTAATCCTTTAAGTCTTGGGTCTTCTGGGGCTTTGTTTTTTAAAACCTCGTAATATTCCTTATAGTTCTCCTTTACACTTTCAAACAACCCATCCCAAGTAGTTGATTCAAGGTTGTTTCTTAGAGCAATTTTCGTTTCGCCTAAAGACGAATCTTTCGAAGGGTGGTCGGCAATGAGTAAACCAAAAACCGTTTTACCCTTAAAACTTTCATTTGTCTTGTTATCATTGATGTGTGCCTGAATTCTTGATACATATCTATTCAGACGCATCAAATGGTCGTAGTCTTCTGGTTTTCCAGGTCTCATTAGCTCAAGAACAACGATTAACCAATCATTCTTTATGCATAACAAATCAAACCTTCTGCCGTCCCTTTCATTTGCTGAAGAATACTCCTTATTAGTTTCGAATAAAACTTTTTCAATCCATTTGTCTATACCTTTTTCATGATGAAAATCGGCTGGAGTTAATTGCTCATAGTGATGACCTAATAGCCAAGGATGTTGTTTAATGAAATCTTGCATATCTAATAAACCCTTACCTGTTTTCTCAGGTAGTCGGTTATCAATATGTTTCTTAAACTGTTCTATAATTTTTATTCTTCCAAAGACTATTTCCGCAGTAGAAACAGCACTTATTATATCCCATTCATTTATTGCATCTAATAATTCGGGAAGTGCTTCTTCACTTGCAGTGTTTATTCTTTGTATTACTTTTTTAACACTTTCCCTCTCAACACCAGCAATCATCGAATTTGCAATTACCTTAAAGTCATCTTCTTCAATTCTCTCAAGTGTTGAAATTTTTTCAAGGGCAGAAACCAAGTCCTCCTTTTCCTGTCCTTGCAGATTTTTTATGCGGCTATAGAATTCTCCATAGTTATGTCTAAATTTCAATATATTTTTATCATCCTTTCTTTTTTTCCATTCCTTGCATAGGTCTTTGACTTTTTGTTGCCCCCATTGTTCTAAAATTTGCGCTTTAGTGAATTGCCAATTAACAGTTTGTCTATCGGTTGCAATAAAGTCATCATCTTGGTCTAAAGTCTCAGCTTGAATTTGACCTGTTAAATACTCAAGCCCCACTTGTCCATTAATACCACCAGTAAGGTTAAAGAAAAATGGGGTGAACTGAGCTACCCTTTCTCTTGCAAACACAGATATACCCCTCAACTCAGCATCCTTAATTGTATTCTTTAAAAAACCAAACCAATATTTTACTGTTCCAAATCCTTCAATATTTTCTGAATGCCAAATTTCATCAGTTTCTGGTATCCTAAAATCAAAATCCAGATTATCTTTTGTTATTGGAACGCCATTAACTGAAATTTCCATTTCATCAGAACTTAAGGCAAACCTTCTTGCCATACTCTTTCTAAAACTCTCAACTGATATACTTCTTGTAAGTTTAAGTTTTTTAAATGTAACTGTCACGCCACTGGGTTCATCAGTTTGGGTATTAATTTCCGGAAAGAACTCAAAGTTGCCTACAGTTTCAAGATTTCGTAGGGTAGTATAGTTCAAAGTAAACTGTACGAGGTTTCCATTTTTCACTGATTTTAATACAATATCCTCAGCAATCCCAAAACCCGCAAGTTTGCCAATTCCTTTTCTACCCATGACCAAACGACCTTCATTTGTTCTTTCACCTCTATCCTTTCTCCTCTCATAACCTATGTGCAAATAGAAATCATTAAGTTCTTGAAATGTCATTCCAACTCCAAAGTCCTTTACAATTATTTCAGAATTTTCATTTAGGTTGTCAGGAATAGTAATCTCAACCTTAGTTGCATCAGCATCCCAAGCATTTGCAACCAATTCGGCTACTGAAGGCACAGGACCTCCATACATCTGTTGACCAAGTAAGTCAATGAGTCTTCCTGCAAAACGAATTTTCAATTTTTTTTCTTCTGCCATATTCTAAGTGGTTTCTTTTTTTGTTGATGAAAGCAAATCCCTAATGTCAACATCTAACAATTCTGCAATTTGAGAAAATGTGTCAACCGGTGGCTGGGTATTATTGGTGCACCAACGGGAAACAGTAGATTCGTTTTTCCCAAGTTTTTCCGCTAACCACTTGCCGGTTTTGTCTTTTTCAACCAAAATAACTTTAATTCTATTGGTTGCATTATTTGCCATTTACTTTGTGTTTTGTGCAAAGATATTGATTTATCATTAAAGTGATTTTATTTTACCGGAAATTTTCTGCAATTCGTTTTTGAAATAGGAGCGATCATAATAAGAAATAGGTTTTACACCGCCAACCAAATTTAGGTGTTTTGTAATGAACCGAGTTTTACCTTCAAACTTTCCTTTGAATAAATCTTCATTTTCAAGAATGAATTCTAAAATTCCAATTATCGCTTCTTTATGACGACCTAATTTATATGTTCCTAAAGTTCTTGTTGGGAAATCCAATTGACGAAACAGAATTTTCGTTAATTCATATTTGTATTTTCTATTTTCATCAACGGACAAATATACTGCCCACCATAATCCCGATAATGAATGGCGCAACAAACCTGCTTGAGCAGTTGAAGTTAAAAACCAATGCTCAAGAATATAATCAATAGAATCCTTTGCTGTCCCTTTGTGAACGGCATCCCATCGTTTAATCATATATGGATATAAGTCCACATGAGAAAGGTAAGTCCATAATCTTTCATCGGATGCTTGTATCGTTTCTAAGTTTCTAAATGCCTCAAAAATTTGAACGGCAGTTTCAAAATCATTATCAGGTTTGAGTTTGCTTAACAAACCGGTTGTTCTTGCAATATTAGGCATCATTAAAACTTGCTTTTTATCATAGACAAAATCGTTACTTCTGTAGTTTTCAGAAGAAGTTCCGGCTTTAAGCTCCGCTTTGAGTTGAAGCACATATTTTTCTTTAAATATCAGTTGTTTTTCCATTTTTAAAAATCTTCGGTTTCGTTTGGTGATTCAATAATTACTTGCAATTCAGATATTACCCGTCTGAAAGGATTACCAAGTAATCGTTGAGCAATTTCGGGAATATCCTCCTTTTCGTTTATTGACATTGATTCAAATTGTTTTTCGTTTTTCAATCGGTACTCAATAACTTTTGCCCACAATAATTCTTTATGCTTATCAAAATTGTATAAAGCCATCATTAAAGCATTTAGAACAATTGATGAATGAAAAATAGGAGCAAATTTTTGTTCTTTTGAAATACTTTCGTTTGCAAATATTTTGTAATCCTCTGTAGGAAGCTGAACTTCAATTTTATTTTTACTCAAGTCAACATTGGTGTATTCTGCTTTGGGGTCTTTGTTTTCAACAACTTCCATGAAAGATGATACTGCTTTCAGTTTTTCATATTTTATGTCGGCATCAAAACTGAACTTTCCGAAGTAAGCCAATATATCGCCTGCCTCAATCTCAAATTCATATCCATTGTAATCAATATGAGATTTACTATTCTGATAATTCGATATTGGTGATTTTGCCACAATTGCACAAATAAAATCAATCCTTCCTTTTACCTGTTTTTTCGGTATCTCAAATTCAATCAATTTGCTACTGCTCTTGAAAATTTCCCGATACAATGTATTGGAACAAGTTGCCTCACAAAAAAATTCCGCATTCAAACTATTTACTAAATCCGTCAAATCTTTGTTATTATGTTCGCAGTTTATAGTAATGAAGTAAGAATTTATATCTGATATAATTTGGGGTTCAGGATTTAATCCGATATTACTGTTTATGTCATCTCCGATACCTAAAACCGGATGAGGAAAAGAAACATCATTGAATTTCATAAGCTTTTACTTTTATTGAATGTTTAAGATTATCTGCAAACTGTATTTTAATTTGATTTTTACCCGACAACAAAGAAACTTTTTTCAATTTATTCTTTTCAATTTCACCATTATCAGTTGTAATTATTTCAATACCGTCATCTTTATCATTATCAGCACCGACAAGCAATTCCAATTCGGCATTATCAATATCTTTTTCAGAATTAATAATTAGGTTGTGATAAATAGCATCTTGCTCTTTCTGTGCGGCAACTTTTAACTTAACTTTGATAAGAACTCTACCGTTATTTTCTTCATAACTTCTTGTTCCTTGCTTTCCTGTATCTCCATCATCAGGACTTGGTTCATCTCCACCACCGCCTTCATTATCTCCACCTACTGTAATTTTTTCTTCTCCTTCATCATTTAACTCGATGTCATCTTCTTCCTTAACTTCTACAGGAGGTTTAATAGTCGGCTTAATTGAAACCGGTGCCTCAATGTTTGTTGTTTGCATTCCCGTTTCATCTTCTGACAGATCATTTGTAGTATCACCGAAGTTGCTACTTTTATTTTCACCGGATAAATCCGATACATCTTCTTTTTCTAAAAGGTCTTCCGGAATGGATAGATAATCTTCAAGTCCCAAAAATGCGACCTTCTTACTAATATTAACTTTTGAAAGTGCTTCCAATTGCTCGTTTACAAAGTTCCCGAACTCATTTTCAGCTTTGCGCGCAATTTTGTCAACACTACCCTTAAGTTTGGGGTAATTTTCTTTTCGCCACTCATTATGGGCAGGATTCTCCATAAGTCGCAATATTTTATCCCCTTCATCGTCTTCACATATAAACACGGCAGCATAGCCATTTATTTTTCGGTTTGTCCTTTTAAAGACAACCATTTT
>QILJ01000516.1 GCA_003233295.1 Ignavibacteria bacterium
GAACTTTAATTAGTGATGCAGACTCTGCGATGAAAAATAAAGATTACTCGTTTGGATTTGCATTTATACTTGCTGCTTCAATTATTCTTAGGGAAGGTATTGAGGCATTTTTGATAATAATTACAATCCTTGGTGTGTTAAAATCGATTAATGAATCCAGAGCGGTAAAATGGGTACATGGAGGATGGCTGTTCGCTTTGGTCATCGGAATAGCAAGTATGTTCTTCATAAACTTGATCGTCTCATTCAATGCTCAAAGCAGGGAATTAATGGAAGGCTTCGGAGCATTATTTGCCGTAATTTTATTATTGTATGTTGGTTTCTGGTTGCACAGCAAAACAGAAGCGAATAAATGGAAGGAATTTGTTGAGGATAAAATCATAAAGTTAGTAAGCAATAATAATTTGATAGGGCTGGCGGTAATATCTTTTGTGGTTGTATTTAGAGAGGCATTTGAATCGGCTATTTTCCTTTCTGCAATTGAGTTGCAGGTTGACCAAAACGCTAAAAGCGGAATTTATTTTGGGGCGGTCTCTTCTTTAATACTTGTTTTGTTATTAGCGTGGATAGTTTTAAAGTTTGCTGTAAAGTTACCTATTATAAAATTATTTAAATATTCAGCTTTTATTATTGTTATTCTTTCAATTGTACTTGCTGGAAAAGGTATCCAAGCATTCCAAGAGAGTGGGTATATCAGCATAACTCAAATTCCAATAAAATTGAATTTCCCGCTGGTAGGATTTTATCCGACAGTCGAGACAATAAGCGCACAATTATTTGTACTGCTATTTACAATAGTGTTATGGAAGTTTAATAAGAAATTTTCTTCTCATCATCAATAATGACAGAAGGATTAAGGACAATGAAAAAGTATAAAATAAAAAATCTAAGCTGTGCTTCATGTGCATCAAGAATAGAAGAAGGCGTGGCAAAGTTAGAAGAGGTGAATTTTGTCTCTGTGAATTTTGCTAATTCTTTTATTCAAGTAGATACAAATGACCTTGAGAAGGTTAAAAGGAAAATAAAAGAAATAGAAGCCGAAGTGGAAATAGTTGAAAATGAAAAAGAAGATGAAGAGGAATTCAGTGTAAAACAAGAATTGCTGAAGATATTCTTTATTATCTCTTTTCTTGTAGCCGGAATTATTTACAAAGAAGAACTTCATAATACTCCGTATGAAATAGCCGAGTATTTTGTTTTTGTAACTATCTATCTTTTAAGCGGTTGGGGTGTTCTAAAAACTGCAGCTCTGAATATTGTAAAAGGACAAGTTTTTAACGAACAGTTTTTAATGTCTGTTGCCACACTCGGTGCCTTTGCTATTCACGAAATGCCGGAAGCCGTAGCTGTTATGGTCTTTTACAATGTAGGTGAGTTCTTCCAGGACCTTGCTGTACATCGTTCACGCAGATCGATAAAAAGTCTTTTGGAAATTCGTCCGGACCATGCAAATCTTTTATCTAACGGCGATGTTAAAGAAGTTTCTCCAGAAGATATAATTGTAGGTGATAAGATATTGGTTAAACCTGGCGAGAAGATCCCGCTGGATGGCGAAGTGATTGAAGGAAGTTCTATGCTTGATACTTCTGCCCTTACCGGTGAGTCGGTACCTCGATCTGTTAAAGAAGGTGAAGTTGTGATGGCGGGGATGATCAATAAATCAGGTACTTTGACTGTTAAAGTAACAAAACTATTCGGTGAGTCCTCTATCGCGAAAATTTTAGACCTCGTTGAAAATGCAACTTCTAAAAAAGCTGAAACAGAAAAATTCATTACAAAATTTGCACGCTATTACACGCCGGCAGTAGTTTTCGGCGCTATACTTGTTGCTGTTCTGCCGCCTTTGCTGGTAGAAGGTCAGTTATTTTCGGTTTGGATATACAGAGCTTTGATCATGCTTGTAGTTTCCTGTCCGTGCGCTTTGGTAATCAGCATTCCGCTTGGTTATTTCGGCGGTATAGGAGGTGCATCTCGTAGAGGAATATTAGTTAAAGGTTCAAACTATTTGGATGCACTTACCACCGTAAAGACTACCGTATTCGATAAAACCGGAACCCTTACAAAAGGAGAGTTCAAAGTTTCTGAGATCATCACAAAAAATGGATACGAAGAATCGGAAGTACTGAGATTTGCAGCTTATGCTGAAGTGAACTCCAATCATCCAATTGCTCAATCAATCTTGGAAGCATATAAAAATGATGTTGATCAGGAAAAGATCGGGAATATAACTGAAATTGCCGGGCATGGAATTGAAGCGGAAGTTGAAGGCAAAATTATAATTGCCGGGAATGATAAATTACTTCACAATAAAAATATTGAACACGATGTGTGCGATGTTGAAGGAACTGTTGTGCATGTTGCTGTTAATTCAATGTACACCGGTTACATTGTAATTTCAGATACGATTAAGGATGATGCGGTAGAAGCAATTAAAGAGTTGAAAAAACTGGGGGTAAAAAGAACCATTATGCTTACAGGGGATAATGCCTTTGCTGCAAAGAGTATTGCCGGTAAACTTAATATTGATGAGGTCTATGCTGAGTTGCTACCGGAAGATAAAGTTAGTTACATAGAGAAATTCATTTCAGAATCGAGTAAAGGCGATAAGGTGGCTTTTGTCGGAGACGGTATAAACGATGCGCCGGTTCTTGCCCGCGCTGATGTCGGTATAGCAATGGGCGCGCTTGGTTCCGATGCGGCAGTTGAGACTGCGGATGTGGTGCTGATGAATGACACACTATCCAGTGATGACACACTATCCAGTGTTCCTACATCGATCAGAATTGCGAAGAAAACCAGAAGGATTGTTTGGCAGAATATCATTTTCGCTCTTGGTGTTAAACTGTTATTTATCATTTTTGCAGCATTCGGCTTGGCAACAATGTGGGAAGCGGTTTTCGGTGATATGGGTGTTGCGCTTATAGCAATATTAAATGCAACAAGAGTATTAAAGACCGAAAAATGAAAAGATTTAAACTTTTAAATACTATAACAATTTTATTGGGATTACTTTCCTTTGTAATGATTATTGCTCTCGGGTGGTTCACTTATGAAAACTATGACAGAGAAAGAACCTTAATGGAAAATAATCTGCAACAGGAAGCAGAGTTTATCAGGACATCACTTCGTGCAAAACTTTTAATGGGCATAGGAAGTGACCTGCATCAGCTTCGAGATTATGTTGAAAGGTTAGAAGCCTCACCGTTTGTTAAACATATTCTGGTTTTCGATAAGGATAAGAATAATTTACTTGGAGATGAGAAGTATACATATAATGAATATACCGATGATCATACTGAATATCAGAAAATCAATTTTGATAGCGAGGGGAATTATGTTTTTACTTTTGTTTCTGAGATAGAAATTCATTACGATATATTAACCGGAAAAAGAGTTGACAAATCAACTACAGGAGTAAAATACACAACCGTAATTGAATTATATGCTAATGAATATTATGAAGCGCAAAGTGAAGATATAAGAAGAGCTTTAGGAACAGGTATTCTTCTTCTTGTTATTGGGTTGGCTTCGGTCTATTTTATTTTTGTTATTAAACGCTATTACTCTGTTAATGTTAATTTGCAAAATGTTCAGGATTATATTTCTAATGTAATTCAAAGTATGCCAAATGGCTTAATATCATTAGATAAGACTGGAAAAGTAGAAACGGTTAATAGAACTGCTGTTAAACTGCTAAGGCTTGAAGATGAAGAAGTAATTGGTAAAAACATCCAGGATGTGCTGCCAAATTGTAAATCGGAAGCTTTGGTAAAAAGCGATATTGAAAAATTTGAACAGAACATTGAATGTCATCTTAATGACGGGAATAAAATACCTTTAAACATAATATCAAGTAAGATAAAGAATGAAATTGGAGAAGACTTAGGAACCGTGTTAATATTCACCGATCTGAGAGAATTGAAATCGTTGGAAAAAGCGGTTGAAAGATCAGAAAGATTAGCGAGCATGGGTAGAATGGCTGCGGGTATTGCTCACGAGATACGCAATCCTTTAAGTTCAATAAGAGGACTTGCACAATACTTGCGTAATAAATTTGATAAGGACTCTGAAAGTCGTGAGTATGCATCTGTGATGATAAATGAAGTTGACAGACTCAATCGTGTTATACGGGACATGTTGAATTTTGCAAAACCTCACGAACCAAAATTAGCTTTGTGCCGTGTTGAAGATATTATTAGTCACTCATTGAAGTTGATTGAATCGGAACTAAATGAAAAAAAGATAAATATTATTTTACTTAATAAAGATGATTTGCCAATGGTGCTTGCTGATTCTGATCTGTTAACTCAGGTATTTCTGAATTTGTTTGTTAATTCAATTGAAGCGCTGAATGAGAACGGAACAATTGAAATATCGTTTTCAGAAGGAAAGCAGTTTGTAATAATTGAAATTTCGGATGAAGGAACTGGAATCGAAAAAGAGAACCTCAATAAAATATTCGATCCTTTCTTCACATCCAAGTCCAACGGAACAGGATTGGGTTTAGCGATTGTTTATAGGATAATTGAAAATCACAATGGTGAAATTACCGTGAATAGTGTGGTAAATAGAGGAACAACTTTTAAAATTAAGTTACCCAAGAGTAACTAAGATATGATTAAACAAAAGAAAAAAATATTAATAGTTGATGATGACACATCGCATCGCTTGATGATAAAAGCAAATATGTTGGACAAAGAATACGATGTAAGGGAAGCTGAGGACGGTGAGGATGCAATTGCCCTCGTGGAGAAGGACTTTTTTGATCTTATCATAATGGATATAAAAATGAAAAAAGTTGATGGCATTACTGCCCTCAAAAAGATCAAAGAAATAAGCCCTTCCATTCCTGTTATGATAATGACTGCATATTCTTCTGTGCAGACTGCTGTGGACGCGCTTAAACTCGGTGCTGCTGAATATTTTGTAAAACCATTAGATATGGAAGCTGTCTGTCACTCAGTGGAGAAAACTTTTAACTATTTGGATTTACAAAAAGAGAACAAAACACTTAAAGAACAGCTAAATAGAGATTTTGAAATATCTTCGATAATTGGTAAAAGTAATGCAATGAAATCCGTCTTCGAGATAATCTCTCTTTCTGCTCCAAGCGATGCAACAATTTTATTATTGGGCGAAAGCGGAACAGGGAAAGAATTGATTGCTAATGCAGTTCATCAAAATAGTTTTAGAAAAGAGAAACCATTTGTTAAAATAAACTGTGCAGCTTTACACGAAAACTTATTGGAGAGTGAGCTATTTGGTCATGAAAAAGGAGCATTTACTGGTGCTGTGACAAAGAGAGAAGGACGGTTTGAGTTGGCAAACAAAGGTACATTGTTTCTCGACGAAATAGGAGATATGACTCTTTCCACACAAGCTAAAATATTACGTGTCTTGCAAGAAGGTGAATTTGAGAGAGTGGGCGGAGATAAAACAATCAAAGTTGATGTTCGTATTATCGCAGCAACGAACAAAGATTTAGAACATGAAGTTGAAGAAGGTAATTTTAGAAAAGATCTTTTTTTTAGATTGAGTGTTGTTCCAATTACTCTGCCACCGCTAAGAAAAAGAAAGCAGGACATTCCGTTGCTGGCAGAATTCTTTTTGAAAAAATATGCAAAGAAGAATAACAGATTGATCCGTGGGTTTACACCAGCGGCTTTAGACAAACTTATGCGCTATGATTGGCCGGGAAATGTCAGGGAATTGGAGAACGCTATAGAGAGAACTGTTATTATGTCATTCGATCAGTTGATAAGACCAGAGACTCTACCAGATTTTCTAAATTCAGCAGAAGGAAATGGTAACAAGCAAGAATCTGAACTGCAACCAGGTCGTTCCATTAAAGATGTTGAAAAAGAATTGATTATTAAAACACTTGAAAGTACTGATAACAATATTACTCGTGCAGCAGAGTTGTTGGGTATTTCAAGAAGAACATTACATAATAAAATAAATGAATATAACATTGAACAGTAAAAATTTTTGTTTTGCTTATCACGTACTTATTATAACTGCGTAACTAAAATAAACAGTAAACTTATTGCGGCACTTCCCGATAAGATCATCATGAATGTTTTTATGAGTACTCTTAAAAATTCTATTACAATGATACTCGCTAATGTTATAAATATTAAGTTGAACATTTTTAATCCTTTTTATAGTTGTAGGGCAAAAGTCATTCCAAAAAATATTGCAACTTAATATGACTCTCAAAATTTAGCATAAAACAATCGAGGTTCAATATATTCTTCTGCCTTCAGTCTCTAACAGTATCTTTTAAATACTACAAAGAGTATTTAAATTTTAACAAGATGAAATCATTTTTTCTTTTCCTTCCTTAGATTTTTCAGTTTTAATTTATCAGTGTGAAAAATTTGCGCAGCTTAAGCGATTCAAACTCATAACTGTGAAAATTATTCACAGAACAAAATTTAGTTATTATTCTCACATAAAAATATAATGTAAAATTTTTTTTATTTCATTTGGAATTAGCTTATAATCAAATAAATATGTTGGCAAAACACTGCTATTTTTTATATGGCACATAACTTGTCTTACCATCGATAAAAATTAAGTAATGGATTAAAGAATGTATTGTACAGATGGTTTCGGATACGGTTATTATTGGCACTTTGGTAATTCGCTTTTTATTTTGATTTTATTAGTCGGGGTCGCAGTTTTAGTATACCGATTATTATTGAATAATGAGAATCGGGTTTCAGGTAGATCAGTAGCAACTAATTATTTTCATTCGGCAGGCATCAAGACCCTTTGTCCATCATGCAGTACTAATATAGAGGAAACTTATTTACGTTGCCCTGAATGTAATTACATTCTTAAGTCAAATTGTCCATCATGCGGTAAAATTATCAAAACAGATTGGGCGGTATGCCCATACTGTGAAACAAAATTAAAATAATATTTTCATAAACAAAAGATAGGAGAACTTATCATGGAACAAAGTAAGAAAACAGTAACTTTAATAATAGCAATAGCTTTGATAGCATTAACATCTAGTATATTTGCACAAGATTACTGGTGTAATGATCGTGACGGATATGGTATGAACTGGTGGAACACGAACTTGCCATCACAGTATCAATTGTCAGCAGATCAGGTGGTAAAGTTAAATGAATACCGAGCAGGTTTTGACCAAAAAATTGTTCCTTTACAAAAAGAATTACGAGCATTCCAAATTGAAATGAGAGGATATGTTAATAGAAACAATGCAGACCCGGCAAAGGTGAAAGAGTATCGTAATCAAATCAGAGACATACAAGATCAGATAGCCGATATTCGTATTGATGCAAGGAAAAATATGAATAGTATATTTACGGATGAACAACAAGGTTATTTCAACGATACGAGAGTAGGCTGGTGGGATGGTTTCTATGGTAGATGCGGTTGGGATTATGAAGATATGATGTATGATACTGATTACGGTTACAATGGAAGATCAGGACATAGAGGAAATGGTTGCTGGTAATATTAAGTAATGAAAGGCATTAGATCGATGTTAATGCCTTTCTCCTTAATAAAAAAAATGAAGATAATTTTGAACTTATTACTACTCTTCAATTTTTTTATGTATACAAGAAAAAACTAATAAGCATAATTCTTTAATAGTAAGTGAAATATTGATATGGAAAATGTAGAAAATAAAACACTTAAAGAGGTCTCGGTTTTAACAATAGGAATGGCAGTAAAACTAACCGGGGTTTCAGCGCAGACTCTTAGAGCTTACGAACGGTTTGGTTTAGTACTTCCTACGAGATCAAATAAAAAACAAAGGCTTTATTCATTTGAGGATATTGAGAGGATCAAAGAAATAAGAGAGGGCCTTAAAGAACATAAAATAGGAGTTACGGCTCTTCGATCAATGATTTCTATGATTCCCTGCTGGAATATAAAAGGATGTTCCGAAAGTGATAGAGCTAATTGTGCCGTTTTTGAGGATGAACTTGCTCCTTGCTGGACTTATAAACATTATAATAATTTTTGTGCTGATCTGTTATGCAGAGATTGTGAAGTTTACAAGTTGAATTATAATTATACTAAAGCAAGAAAAACAATTTTGAAGGAACTATATAGAAATAACAGATAAGTTGGAAAGTTTTAAAAATTATGCTCTAATTTTTTGTGACAAAAAAAATAAAATAAAAATGTCACTAAACTAAAATTGATGACACTATGTTAGTAAAGATTAGAAAATACTTTATTAACTAACTATTAACAAACTTAAAGGTGTAAAAATGAAAAAATTATTAACTCTATTGCTGGTCTTTAGTTTAGCCACAATATTTTATGCGCAAGGTATGCACGATGGCGGTGGAATGCATGATGATTGGGCAAATGATGATACTCTCACAACAGTTTCTGTAACAGGTACTGCGATAGTTGATTCAAGTATGATGAATCCGATGTATTATTTAGATGAAGATGGTGACGGTACAGCAGATTATCATTTGAATTTTGGTCCTTACTGGTATCAGCCAGATAGCAGCAGCGCAGTAAGACCGAATAATGGAGATATGGTTACGATCAAGGGCGGTGTAGAGAATGATGACAATATGAATATAAATACAATTATTGTATATGAAATAGATGGTGAATTCTGGCGAGATCCGATGATTCCTTCATGGAATAATATGGGCGGTCATTCGCATATGGGTGGTCATCACGGCGATAACTGCAAAGGATTCACATCCGAATGGGATAATAATAAAACTATGGTGGATACAGCCCTTAATGGAACTGTGTATGTTGACACAACATATTTTATGGATGAATATTATCTAGATACAGATAATGATCAAGTTCCTGATTTCATGCTGAACTTCGGACCGCCTTGGTATGTGCCGGCTTCAGGCGCTGAAAGACCGAATGACGGTGACGCTATCTCAATCAAAGGAAAATTAATGAGCGATAATATGTTCCCGATGGTAATTGTATATGAGTTGAATGGTGTTGAGTGGAGAGATTCTTCTACAATGGGTGATCAATTCGGAGGTAGATGGTTCCATAAAGATATGGCATCTCCTGAAAAGATTTATTCTCCATTCGATAACGAAGATTGGATGAA
>QILJ01000510.1 GCA_003233295.1 Ignavibacteria bacterium
GCGATAGAAAAGGCGGTGTTGTTTGGCATACGCAAGGAAGCGGTAAATCACTTTCAATGGTTTTCTTTACAGGCAAAATCGTTTTGGCTCTTGATAATCCAACCATTTTGGTAATAACAGACCGTAACGATTTGGACGACCAGTTGTTTGATACATTTGCTGCATCCACCCAACTTTTAAGACAAGAACCAAAGCAAGTTGTAAACAGAGAAGATTTAAAAGAGAAATTGAAAGTCGCTTCGGGTGGCGTAATATTTTCAACCATTCAAAAATTCCAACCTGAAAACGGAAATGTTTACGAAACTTTATCGGAAAGAGAAAACATTGTTGTAATTGCAGATGAAGCACACAGAAAACACAATACGGTTTTAAAGCCAAAATAATAGATGACAAAGATTATCAGGGAAATGTAGTTGGAAAGAAAATTGTTTATGGCTTCGCAAAATATATGCGTGATGCATTGCCAAAAGCTACGTATATCGGTTTTACCGGAACGCCCATTGAAAGCACCGATGTAAATACGCCCGCTGTTTTCGGAAATTACATTGATGTTTATGATATTGCTCAAGCAGTAGAAGATGGTGCGACCGTTCGCATTTATTACGAAAGTAGATTAGCAAAAGTAAATCTGAGCGAAGAAGGAAAAAAACTTGTAGAAGAATTAGAAGAAGATTTAAAACAGGAAGATTTAACCGAAACTCAAAAAGCCAAAGCCAAGTGGACACAGTTAGAAGCATTAATTGGTAGTGAAAACAGAATAAAAAATATTGCCCAAGATATTGTTAGTCATTTTGAAGCACGTCAGGAAGTTTTTGACGGTAAAGGAATGATTGTTTCAATGAGCAGAAGAATTGCAGCCGACCTTTACGATGAAATTATAAAAATAAGACCAGAGTGGCATTCAGATGATTTGGATAAAGGAGTTATTAAAGTTGTAATGACTTCGGCAAGTTTAGACGGACCAAAAATTGCCAAACATCACACAACCAAACAACAAAGAAAAATATTAGCCGACCGGATGAAAGACCCGGAGGACGAATTACAATTGGTTATTGTTCGTGATATGTGGCTTACCGGATTTGATGTTCCAATGCTTCACACTTTATACATTGATAAACCAATGAGAGGTCATAACCTTATGCAGGCAATTGCAAGGGTTAACAGAGTTTACAAAGATAAGCCGGGCGGATTAGTTGTTGACTATCTCGGCATAGCATCTGACTTGAAAAAGGCACTTTCTTTTTATTCAGATTCAGGTGGAAAAGGCGACCCAACTATTTTACAAGAACAAGCTGTTGAATTAATGTTGGAGAAATTGGAAGTCGTTTCCCAAATGTTTCATAAGTTTCCTTACGAAGAATATTTTGAAGCAGACACCTCTAAAAAACTTTCAATGATTTTATCAGCCGAAGAGCATATTCTCGGTTTGGAAGATGGCAAAAAAAGATATATAAATGAAGTAACAGCACTTTCAAAATCCTTTGCCATTGCTATTCCACACAAACAAGCAATGGATGTAAAAGATGAAGTTGCATTTTTTCAGGCAGTAAAAGCACGATTGGCAAAATTTGACGGAACAGGTGCAAGCAAAACTGACGAAGAAATTGAAACTACAATCCGACAAGTAATAGACAAAGCCTTAGTTTCAGAACAGGTGATAGATATTTTTGATGCAGCAGGAATTAAGAAACCGGATATTTCAATACTTTCAGAAGAATTCCTTTTGGAACTTAAAGGAATGGAGCATAAGAATGTCGCAATGGAAGTCTTGAAAAAACTCCTAAACGATGAAATCAAATCTCGTTCTAAAAAGAATTTGGTTAAGAGTAAAACACTAATGAAAATGCTCGAAAATGCGATTAAAAAATATCATAACAAAATCTTGACAGCAACAGAAGTGATGGACGAACTCATTAAATTGAGTAAAGAAATTGTAGAAATCGATAGGCAAGCTGAAGAACTCGGTTTGTCTGATTTTGAATATGCTTTTTATACCGCTGTTGCTGATAATAAAAGTGCTAAAGAATTAATGGGGAAAGATAAACTGAGAGCACTTGCGGTGATTTTAACCGAACGAGTAAAAGCAAACGCATCAATTGACTGGACGATAAAAGAAAGTGTAAGAGCTAAATTGAAAGTAATAATCAAACGGACTTTGAGACAATTTGGCTATCCACCGGATATGCAAAAATTAGCAACTGAAACCGTATTAAAGCAAGCAGAATTAATTGCAAATGAAATAACGAATGAATAGACAACACTTAAATATAAAATTTGTCAAATGTTTCACTATCCCGGAGGCCATTGCATTCTTCTTCCGCCGAGCAGATGGAGGTGAAGGTGATAGACTTCCTGTCCGCCGTTATTGCCACAGTTAAATACCAAACGGAAACCATCTTCTGAAATCCCTTCATCCTTTGCAATTTTGTTTGCAACGTCAATCATCTCGCCGAGTAAAGCTCCATGTTCTGCGCCGTTCAATTCACGGACAGTGGGTATCTCAATTTTCGGGATTATCAAAATGTGAGTCGGCGCTTGCGGATTAATATCGCGGAATGCTAAGATATTGTCATTCTCAAATACAATATCAGCCGGAATTTCCTTTTTAACTATTTTTGAAAATATTGTTCCTGCCATAATATTTCCTCTTATTTATTATCCTATAAACAATCGCTTTTAAAAATCTTAATCTTAATCTTAATCTGGGTTCTTAATCTTATTCTTACCCTGGTTTTAGCATTAGATTAAGAAAAATCAAAAATCAATCACTCTTTTTCAATATTATATTTCTTCATTTTATTATACAAGTGACTTCTCTGTATCCCTAGTATTTCCGCGGTTCTGCTGATGTTCCAATTATTTAACTGCAACTGTTTTAATATAAATGCCCGCTCGGCTTTTTCCTTAAACTCTTGGAATGAGTTAGTTACATTCAGAAAATCATCTGTCTTTGTTGTTGAGTCGGGCAGCAGACCGGATATGTCTTTTGAAGAAATCTCATCCTTCGGGATCATGATAATTATTCGTTCAATAATGTTTTTTAACTCGCGAATATTTCCAGACCAATGCATATTTTTCAAAAGTGTTATTGCGGAATCATCGAACTTGACCAGCGGAAAATTGTTTTTTCTGCAAATTGTTTTAATAAAATGATCAATCAATAGGGGAATATCATCCTTCCTTTCTCTCAGCGGCGGAATGATTATTGGAATAACATTCAGCCTGTGAAAAAGATCTTCTCTGAAATTACCAGCTTCAATTTCCTTTGCAAGGTCTTTATTGGTTGCCGTTATTATACGAACATCCACATCAATTTTGTTGTTGCCGCCTACACGCTCGATCTTTCCGTCCTCAATTGCACGCAGTACTTTTGCCTGCGCCTGCAGACTCATGTCTCCGATCTCATCAAGGAAAAGTGTTCCCTTATTTGCCGATTCAAATTTGCCGATCCTTTTATTCTGCGCTCCGGTAAAAGCGCCTTTCTCATGACCGAATAATTCCGATTCAATTAACTCGTTAGGTATTGCTGCGCAGTTGACTTCAATAAAAGGTTTATCCGCTCGGTTACTCTGACGATGGATCTCTCTTGCGGCTAATTCCTTACCGGTTCCGTTTTCCCCGGTTATTAAAATTCGAGCGTCAGATTTTGCAACCCGGTTGATCGTTTGTAAAATTAATTGGTAAGCTTTACTTTCTCCAATCATCGTCTGCTCGGTTTCGAGATTTTTTTTTAGATTTTTATTTTCCGTTATAAGATTTGTCCGCTCGCACGCATTCCTAACACTGATAAGGAGTTTCTCTCTATCGATCGGTTTCTCGATAAAATCAAACGCACCGAGTTTTGTAGCTTTAACTGCATTTTCGAGACTGCTGTGTGCGGAGATCATTATTACATTTATAATGATATTTTTGTTTTTGATCTCGTTCAGAACTTCGAACCCGGTCATATTCGGCATTTGGATATCGAGCAGCAGAACAGAATACTGGTTGAACTCTAAATTCTTCAACCCCTCTTTGGCATCGGTAAAATAATCAACTTTATAATCCTCGTACTCAAGGATCATTTTGATGCTTTCACAAATTTCTATTTCATCATCTATAATTAACACAGAGTTCATATCAGTAACAATAATTTAATGTAAAGAAAGTATAAAGTTTGAATGCTTCTGACGGCAGATAATTTTTATCATCGTTTAACCGTTTCCCGAAATGATACCCCAAAAAATTTGCAATAAAATCCCGGTTGTCAATAGTTCCTTCCACCTTAAAAGCATCCTCAAATAACTCTACTAAAATACTCAGAAATTTTGATAAATTAAAAAGAGATACGGAATAAGAAAGAAAAGCATTACCGAAAAAATGTGCTACTTTATCCTTATCGCCAAATTTTGTTTGCGGGGAATCGATCAAAACTTGACCGGGCAATCGTTCTATTTTCTTTTTTAATATTCCTTCAGGACCGGAAGGTAGTTCAGCGCCAAGTTTAATACTTGTAAAGGGGATATGAAGAGGCATTTCCCTAAAAGGTAAAGTTGCGAATGTTAATGTCAGCAAAGCCTCATCAATTGCGCCGTTATGGAAGTGCACCGCTCTAAGATATAAAGTATCAACTAGATCCAAATCAGTATTTGTTTCACTGAGTGAATCGAACCTATCGGATATTATAAAATCAACCATGTATGCTATTCCGTTCTCCAGATCTTTATTAACAAATATTTGTGCTGAGACTTCGGAGGAGATCAAATAGATAAGTATTGACAATTTTATAATATATCGTAACTTCATATATAATTTTAATAATTAATAATTAAGTTTCACTATTCAAATTTAACAAATAATAAATCAATGGATTTTTTATGTACGGTTTTAGATTAATACTCAGCGCATTTATATTATTGATTTTATCGTCAGTTGTATTTGCACAGACATACAACTTTGACACTCACATGCTTAATCTGAAAGGAGAGTTGAGCAGTGATGATGCATACCAGGACAACTTCGGCAGATTCGATGCCTACCAGTTGAATATGAATAAAGGGGATTATATCAAAATAAAACTGAAAGCAGATTTTTTCCCGCTTATTACAATAGTTGCTCCATCCGGTATTCATAAGATATCTTTTCCGGCTGATCAGAATCCCGTGGTGAATTTGGAAAAAGAAATTAACGAGACCGGGCGCTGGTATATTTATGTTTCAGGCGATAGTACTGATGTAGGCGCTCATGAACTGCAGTTGTGTTATGTTGCCGAAAGTACACGCCAGTTACCACCCGGTTCGGATATCTGCACAATTACACAATTCCTATTGGCACATTCGAAGACAAACTTTTTCTATTATCGTGATAAAGATTGCGATGTTAAAAACGGTAGTTGGGATGTTGATCTACCTAATCAAAACTTGTTTGACAATGTGGAAGTAAAAGCAAAAGGAAATTCGGTTAGTTTTGTTTTGCAGACAAACAGTAATGTAAATAAAAATAAATTTGGTGAATGGTCATATCAAATATCCGAATGTCTTTCGGATGATTGGATTGAAAAGGGGAGCGACAATCAAACAGTATTTACAGAGAGCAGCGGAACTCGAAAAATAAAAATTGAATTCAGCGGAGGGAAAATTACTCTGAGTTTTACTGCTTCTGTTAAGTAAATATTTAATATAAAAAAGGCTGTCAAAAATGACAGCCTTAAAAAGAATCAAATTATTTTTTATCCTGATCACGAATAAGCGGAATTTTTTCCGTTCTCTGCTATTTTATCATTAATGAGATACGTGATTCTATCTGCAAAAACTTACCAACCAATTTAGGTGGTAATACTTTTGACATTTTCTTAAAGTATTCTTCATCCAAGTCTAATTTATTTCGTCTCAATTCAATGCTTCTGTAAACAAGTTCAGTAGCTTTTCTATCGCTCAAGTCGTAATAGTTCATTAAATAATCTTCAATTATACCTTATGCTTCAGCACGGAATTTATCATATAAAGGACAAAATACCTTTGCTTGTTCTGGAGTTAAATCTAGATGTCCTTTTAATCTTTTACTTTTACCATCATTATTGCAGCAGCAAGAAAAGATATACCGCCTAGCAATAATGCATATATTGCTTCACCATGGAAAAGGTCCTTTACAAAGAAGCCCAGTATGGCAGCAGCAGTTATCTGTGGAATAACAATGAAAAAATTGAATATTCCCATATAGACACCTAACTTATTCTGCGGAAGAGAACCGGTCAGAATTGCATATGGTATTGCAAGAATTGAAGCCCAAGCAAGTCCGATACCTAACTCGGATATTATTAGAAGATTAGGATCTTTAATGATATAGAAGGAAGCCAGACCAATTGCGCCGGCAACCAAACTTATTGAGTGAACATATTTCCTTGCGATCTTTTTTGACATCCAAACCAAGAGGAATGCCATTAAGGCAGCGAACCCGTTATAGACAGCCATTAATATTCCCACCCAATCAGCGCCTTCATTGTATAATGCCGATGAAGTATCAACCGCGCCGTATATGTGTTTGGTTACTGCAGGAGTAGTATATAGTGGTGGGTCGTAAAGTCGTTGTTTGATAAGTAGAACCTACTCAGTCAGTTAGATATAGTGTCTTTGCTCTGTTTGCTTCTGAAAAGTCTTCATAAAATCTCTTCAGTTCTTAAAAATAGATGTAGCTATTGA
>QILJ01000564.1 GCA_003233295.1 Ignavibacteria bacterium
TATTTGGGTTGCCATATCATCTGTTATTCCCCAGTAATTTTTTAGCCAGGTTTTAAATTCTGCGGGTGATAATTTCTTGTCAGCTCCTCCATATCTATTAATATTACCAGCAGCATATTGGTATAAAGCTTTATATTGAGCGCTGTTGCTTTCTGTTGTGTTAAAAGCAATACCTGTTGCATTCTGATATAAATCCATTAATTCATTAAAATCAATTTTTCCGTTTCCATTTGTGTCTAAAGTTAAATTGGTTTTTAACCACTCCATTAAGTTTATCTGCTTATCGCCGCCTAAATCCTGAGAATTGATTATTTCTGCTGCTATATTAGCTGAAATTCCCTGTTTTTTAAGATAAGCAGTGTATTCATCCACAGAAAATTTCTTATCACCATCTGTATCAACTGTATTAAGATAATTTAATGAGTATTTATAAAGATTAAGCATCTGATCTTCGCTTGCGGGAGCAAGAGTTACACCAGCAATTTGACCATCCATATCCATTAATTCATTAAAATCAAGTTTTCCGCTTTTATTGGTATCAAAACCTATTTGAGCTTTCATCCATTCATAAATATCAATCCCGCCATCATGATTTAAATCATAAAGATTAACAGCTTTAGCAGCCATATCTGCCGGAAGTTGAAGTTTTGTAAAGTAACTTTCAAGTTCAGTAGGAGTTAAAATTCTGTCAGTAGTCTTATCCTGTTTGTTGAATAAAGCTTTTGTCTGACCATAAATTGAAAGATACTGGCTAACGTCATCCGGTGCTGGATTCAGATTTGCTCCCGATGCGCTGCTGTATAATGCAAGTTCTTCATTAAACTGCAAAACTCCATCATGATTAGTGTCAAAATCAGCTTTTGCCTTCATTAATTCCAGCTTATCAAGCTTGCCGTCGCCATCCTGATCATAATTAAACGCCATATTTCCGGAAGTATTATTAATAAGCTCGTCTGCTATGTAATCAGGAAGTCCAAGCTCCCGCATTCTGCCTTCTAATTCATCAACACTTAATTTTTTATCAGAATCAACATCAAATTTCTGTATTAATGAATCTATATTTAGTTCAAGTTTTGAAAGCTGTACTTTATTATTATCATTTGGATTTAACCCTGTATTTGCAAAAGAATCAAACATTTTCAGGCTTTCCTGATCACTAAGTTCGCCGTCTTTGTCTACATCAAAATCATAATCCATTTTCATGAGTTCCAGCACGTCTAACGCATCAGATCCGCCTTGAACATTATAGGATGCTAATGCCTGATTTACTGCATCTTCAGACATTCCTTTATCAGCAAAGAATGCTTTAAGTTCATCAGTATCAAGTTCATTATTTTTATCAAGATCGTATTTAGTAATAAGTTCTTTTACAGAATCATTAATTTTTGAATACTGGGCTTCATTTGTAGAATTTATGCCTAAATTAACCGCTGACATATTGTCATAAAGAGCAAATTTTTCTCCAAAACTTAATTGTCCGTCAGCGTTTGCGTCATAATCAGCAAAAGCTTTAGTAAGTTCGATCACATCAAGTCCCGAATCCGAATGGTTTCCGACATTATAAGTATCAACCATATCCTGAGCTGAAGAAGCAGAAAGATCATATTGTTTCATGTAGGCTTCAAGCTCAGTTGCATCTAAAATTTTATCGTCATTACGGTCATAGGTTTTCATTATTTCGTTTACATTGTCACAAATTTTTGAATACTGATCAATATTGGTTGAATTTACATCTAAAGGTACGCCCGATAAATCGCTATCCATTTTCAGAACTTCATTAAGTTCAAGCTTACCGTCAGTATTAGTGTCATAGTCAAGATTTACTTTTATCAATTCAATAAGATCAATAGAATCATCATTATTTAGATCGAAATTTGTAATAAGGTTATTAACGGTATTATCAGCAAAATAATCCGGTAATCCTGCTTGTTTAAAATATTTTTTTAATTCAGCAGTATCTACAACTCCATCGTTATTGAAATCATATTGATCTACAAAAGCCTTGGAAGAATCTATTATTGGATTATACTGATTAACTTTGGAATGATCTGCGCCATAATCGACATCATAATTTGCAGCAACAAGATCCTGATACATTTGAAGTTTTTCATCAGAATCAAGTTTATTATCTTTATCGCCATCATAGAGAACATAGCCGGGTCCGTTTATCTTTTCTATAGCTGCAAGATTTTCTACATTATTATCATATCTTGAAAATGCTTCCATAAATTCAAGTCGGCTTAATTCACCGTCTTGATTTTCATCAAACAAAGTAAAAGCGTTATTTGCTATATATTCGGGCATATGATTATCTTTTAGAAAAGTAGTGTATTCTGCAAGAGTTAATTTACCATTTTTATCTTTGTCTGCATCATCCATAATTTCACTGTTTACAGTGTCATACAGTGTAGAATCTTTTAATTTCGCAGTAAGATCAGAAGTTTCGCTGGCTAAAACAACGCCGTCTTTATTAATATCATATTCGGCATATTTATTTATTATTTCTATAATATTAACCGTTCCGTTTTTATCCATATCGAACATTCTAACGAAATTTTCTGCGACAGCTTCGGGAATGTCTTTTTTTGTAGTCTGATTTGTTTTTTGCAAAATGGCTCTGTACTCTTCAACACTTATTTCTCCATCTTTATTTTCATCCAGGGATTTCATAGTAGATGCGGCAGTCCGATATAATCCCGCATACTGTTTCTGGGAAATTTCATCTGTATCAATACTTAACTTTGTAAGTGAATTTTGAAAAGCGATACCTTCTTCATATGATAAATCACCGCTGCCATCATTATCAAAACTTCTATATGCACTTACCAGTTCGTCAAAGCTAACCTTGCCGTCGCCGCCGGCATATAAATTTATAAATTTATCTGTCATTTCTCCGGGAAGACCATATTTTTTAGTTATAAAATCTTTGTATTCATCCGCATCAATCTCATGATCTTTATTTTTATCGGCAGCAAATATAAATTTTTGAGCCATTTTTTCTATAGCATCCTTAGGAACTTTGTAAATATCCGGTAAAATATCCATATATGCGCTGCCTTCTCCGGCAGCAAAGTCAATATAACCATCATGATTTGTATCCCATGATACATAAGAGTTTAAGTACTCATCAACACTAATTTTATTATCTCCGTTTTTGTCGAAAAGATTTACCATCTTGGTTGCAGTAGCATTATTATCATCTATTCCCCATGATAAAAGAGACTTTCCCATTTCATCAATAGAAGTTTCTCCCGGTGTATCTGCCTCAAAATCAAGGCTTTGCACACTTGTTTTTGCAAGCTTTACAAAATTAGCGTATTGATCAAATTCTATATTTGTATTTATATTTTGACCTGAGAACTGATTAAAAAACTTTAATGCTTCAGAGAAATCAAGTAAACCATCCCCATTATCAAAATTTTGCAATAGATTTGTAATTTCAGTTGCATTCAAAAAACCATCGCCATTGGCATCAGCACCGCTATTAAAAATATTATCTGCAGTTTTTGGAGAAAATCCGGCTTGTGCAAGAAACCGTTCATATTCAACTTTATCAATTTTTCCATCATAATTATCGTCAACATAATCTATAAGAATATCAGCATTTTTAGCCAGAGTTTGAGTACTGGTATCAAAATAATTACTATTAGATAAGCCGTAAAGATCTAATATATTACTGAAATTCAAGGTAAGTCCCATTTAATTTATCTCCCTGAAAGTTTTGAAACTGACGATATCCTTTTAATTGTCTTAATAAAAATATCGTCAATTTTATAAATACCTGCAGGATTTAAAAAGAGATTGAAACACTTTGTTACAATTGCGAAACAGTATAAATAAAAGTCTGGCGATTTGGCTCTGCCCATAAAAGTTAATAAATTCTTAAATAAAAAGAAAACTTAATCCTTTTTGCTAATATGAAACATAGTTAATTTTATGTTCAATTGTATTCCGGAATAAAGTTCAAAAAAGGAGCGGCAAAATGGATAAATATGTATGCACAGTATGCGGTTACATTTATGACCCGTCAGAGGGCGATCCTGATAACGGCATAAAACCAGGCACTTCTTTTGAAGACTTGCCTGAAGATTGGGTATGTCCGCCATGCGGTGCTGCAAAAGATATGTTTGAAAAGGAGTAAAAAATGGCAGTTCTGGAGATTAAAAAAAATATTTATTCTGTAGGAGCAATAGACTGGGACAGAAGACTTTTTGACCAGCTAATTCCGCTTCCTCATGGAACAAGTTATAATGCCTTCCTTATAAAAGGAAGCGAGAAAACTGTTTTAATTGATACTGTTTATCAGCCAAAACAAAAAGAATTAATTAACAACCTAAAAAAACTTAACGTAGAAAAACTTGATTATATAGTTTCAAACCATGCAGAACAGGATCATTCGGGATCAGTACCTGTAATGCTGGAACTTTACCCTGAAGCACAGGTTTTGGCAAGTTCCAGATGCAAAGACCTTCTTGTTTCTCAGTTTGAAATAGATGAAGAAAAAATTACTGCTGTAGATAATTCCACAGAAATTTCTCTCGGGGATAAAACCCTTACATTCGTTATAGCTCCCTGGGTACACTGGCCGGATACAATGTTTACGCATATTCAGGAAGACAAAATCCTGTTTACATGCGATTTTATGGGATCGCACCTTGCTGCCAGCGATCTTTTTGTCAGGAATGAAGGGTTTGTCTATGAACAGGCAAAAAGATATTACGCTGAAATTATGATGCCTTTCAGGATGCATGTAAAAAAACATACCGAACAGCTTAAGAATATGGACATAGAAATAATTGCCCCGAGCCACGGTCCTTTGCATAACAATCCTGATTTTATTATTGAAGCCTATGCAGACTGGGCATCTGACGAAGTAAAAGGGGAAGTCGTTATCCCTTATGTTTCTATGTATGGGAATAGTGCCAAAATGGTTAATTATCTTACAGACAAGCTCATTGAAAAAGGGATAAAAGTTACTCCATATAATTTACCGGAAACTGATCTTGGCGAACTGGCAATTTCCCTGGTTGATGCCACAACTATAGTTTTCGGGGCATCAATGGTTCTTGCCGGACCTCATCCCGCTTCGGTTTATGCGGCGGCTATAATTAATGCTCTGAAACCAAAAACTAAATTCCTTTCTGCTGTCGGTTCATACGGATGGGCTGATAAACTGGGCGAAAAAATGAATGAACAACTCAAGTCGTTTTTGCCTGCGATAAAAGCGGAAATGTTAAATCCTGTTTTTGTAAAAGGATTGCCAAAAGAAGAAACTTACAGCAGGCTTGATAAATTAGCAGACGAAATTTATAACAAACACAAAGAAGCAATGCTTCTTCCGGCAAAATTATGAAATCTTAATATTTTTAAACTATTTGCCTTATTTATAATTCAATAATATCAATATTTTATGGATTTCTGTAAAGAATCGTTGATAATTAAGTTCTAAAGATTTTCAAGCTGGTTTAATCTTCGCCTTACAAGAATACTAAATGTTTTTTCACCTGTATTTTTATCTAAATATTGTTTAAGGACTTCTTTGGCAGTCTTTACAGCGCCGGTTCTTTCATAGAAATCCGACAGCACTAAAAACAGGTAATCATTTTTAGGAAGGTTTGCAATGCCCTCTTTTAGCACCTGTATCGCATAACTCGCCATTCCTCTGTCAAGGAAAATATCTGCCAGGTCTGTATAATCCTGAACTGATGATGGAATTATATCTACAGCCCGCTGGAATTCGTAATTTGATGCTTTTCTTTTGCTCATAGTAAGGTAGCTTTGGCTTAAATTATAGTGATAAATCGGTCTTTTCGGATTTTTTTCAACAGCTTCTTTAAAAGCAATAGAGGCGTCTTCATATTTATCAAGCTTAATATCCAGAAGTCCTAAGTAATTATAGAGTTCGGCATTTTTAGAATTCTTTTCAGCTGCCAGTTTAAGTACTTCCAGCGCTTTTTCCGGCTCGTTATTCTGCTCATAACATTTGCTTAATGAAATATAAGCCCTGTAATTTACGGGATCCAGCTCAATTGATTTTTGGAAATTCTCAATAGCGGAAACAAATTTACCGGAATTTTGCTGTACAACGCCCAGATGAAAATATGACCGTGGATTATTTTTATTCAATTTTATCGCAAGGTTCAGGTATTTTTCAGCCTGACCATATTTAAGCTCGTTTGCATAAACAATACCGAGGTTCTGGCTGGCAAGATAATGGTCATTTTTCAGCATAAGAACCTGCCCGAAGTTATATTTGGCTTTTTCATAGTCGCCTTTTCTGTAATATGCAAGCCCTCTGGTGAAATAAGCTTCGTAATATTTGGGGTCGGCGGCTATAGCTTTGTTTAAATAATAAATTTCCTGATCAATATTTCCCTG
>QILJ01000143.1 GCA_003233295.1 Ignavibacteria bacterium
ATTTTTTTATAAACAAATAATAAAAGAATTCAAATTAAGATTGATGATATTAACAATAGGTCAATTAATGAAACTTTTTACAAAACTTAAGAAACTTAATTTTTTATTATCACTATTGGTCGTTCTGACCATTTCATCATTACCTGTTTTCGGGGGCTCAACCGGTAAAATATCCGGGACTGTTACGGATGCTGTTACCGGCGATCCTCTAATTGGTGTAAACATAGTAATTGCTGAGATCACCGGTTTAGGTGCTGCAACTGATGTTAATGGGCAGTATGTAATTTTGAACATTCCGCCCGGTACTTATACGGTTAAATTCTCGATGATAGGATTTAAGACTGTTGATATGCAGGAAGTTCGTGTTTACACCGATCGAGTAATTAAAGTTGATATAGAACTTCAGGAAGAAACATATCAAGGTGAAACGGTATTAGTTGTTGCTAAAAGAGAAGAAGTTGAAATGGATAGAACTAATTCTGCCTCTTATGTTAATAGTGAAGAGATCAAAGCGCTCCCTGTTACAGATCTTAAAGATGTTATACAGTTACAAGCCGGTGTTATTAAAGATGCAGGTGGAAATCTTCATATCCGAGGCGGTAGATCACGTGAAATAGCTTATATGATTGACGGTGTGCCGGTTACCAATACATTTAGTCAAGGCGGCGGTTCAAATGTTAATGTTGAAAACAACATGGTTTCAGAACTTCAAGTGATTACCGGTACATTTAATGCAGAATATGGTTCTGCTCAGTCAGGTGTTATTAATGTTGTAACAAGAGTGCCTGATCAAAATATGGATGGTAATGTTGAATCATATCTTGGCGGTTATTATTCTCCTAAGTCTCCTCAGTATGTGGGTGGTGTTGATAGTTATGATCCTCTCAACAATATAGATATGAGATTTTCACTTTCAGTTCCCCTAAAATTTATGCCTCAAAGTTTAGGCAAAATGGGGATTCTTATAAACGGAAGGGTCTTAGATGATAAAGGTTATCTTTATGGCGAAAGAAGATTTATGCCAGAAGACGGATGGGAAATAGAGGTTTATCGTGAGTGGTATAAAGCGACTTATGATCCTCCTGACTTGATTGTTATCCCGTTGCCGGATTCATTGCACACTGGTAATGGAGACATTGTGGCGATGGACTGGAAAAAAGCATACAATGTAAATGGTAAGTTTGTATATCAGCCTATCGCTGGAATTACAGCTTCTTACAGCATTTATGTTAGCTCTGACAAGAGTTCGGGCTTTAGTAATTCGTGGAAATTCTTACCGGATGCTATGCCAACATGGTACAGCGATAATATTACTCATATGTTTGTATTCACCCACACACCTTCGGATAATTTATATTATAATCTCCGCTACTCGTATCAAACCAATGTAGATAAGAAATATATGTATGAAAGTGCAAATGATCCGAGATATCAAACTACATCGGTAAATGCATGGGACCCAGGCGTTGTAACCGGTTTTGATATGGGTGGAATTAATAGTTGGGACAGAAACTATTTTCAACAGAAAGTTCATCTTGTAAATGCTGATATTACATGGCAAATTAACAAAGTTGTTGAAGTTAAGGCAGGCGGTGAATTCAGATCTTATAATTTTCATTATAAAAGAGCGCCGATGAAACCTATGCTGGGTTATGAGTCATTGCAGTTCCCTTATACCCAGAGTGAGATTCGCGGTTTGGAATTACCTTATGATTATTTCAGAGATGCCACAAGAGAATATGAATTCGGAAAAATCAAATTAAGAGAGGCAAGTCCTGATAGTACTTCGGATGATCTATTCTATGTCGAATATAATAGAAAACCTATGGATGGTGCGGCATATGCTCAAACGACTCTTAGCATGGGTGAAATTGTGTTAAATGCAGGTGTTAGATTTGATTTCTTCTGGACAAATGACAGATGGGCGCCTACTTATTCCAATGTTTTTCCAGAACTGGTCGGTGATGATCGATATTATGAACAAGTTAAACCTAAATATCAAGTTAGTCCAAGATTCGGACTTTCGTTCCCAATTTCTGATGCCGGCGCTTTACGTTTATCTTACGGTCATTTTTTCCAGCAGCCTAGTTATGAAAAAATGTATGCAAATCCGGTATTACCAAGTTTTAACCAATTCAGCATTGCAAATACAATTATTGGTAATCCAAATCTTAAAGCTGAAAAAACCATTCAATATGAAATTGGTATACAGCAAGCGATTATGTCGGGGTTTGCCATGGAATTAAGTGTTTTTTATAAAGATATAAGAGATCTATTAGGAATTGAACTCTTAACTTTAAGTAACGCAACTACATTCAGAAGGTATATTAATAAAGAATACGGAAGTTCTTCAGGTGTTACTTTTACAGTTAATTATCGTTCACCCGATGGTTCTTTTGCTGCTAATGTTGATTATACTTATATGAAAGCCAAAGGTACAGCTTCATCACCGGAAGCGGCTCTTGATGTACAAATACTTTCCGGTTCCAGCCGTGGAGCTTATACATTAGCAAAGAGACGAATGTCATATTTGAATTGGGATCAAACTCATTCATTAAACGCTACGGTGACTATTCGACCATTAATGAAAACACTTATTAGCATTATCACACGTATGGGTTCAGGGCTTCCTTATACACCTTCAACACTAGGTTATGGGCTTGATCTGCCTGCCGGATGGTGGGAAAATATTGAGAGGAAACCTTTTAACTGGACAGTGGATCTTCGTCTTTCACAAGATTTTGTGTTGTTAGGGTTGGACTTTTTGGCGAGTATAAATGTATTTAACTTATTTGATCAGCAGAATGAGTTAAGAGTACATCCAATTACAGGGCGTGCAGGACCAAATGCCTACTTACCTGAAATTGCAAGAATACGTTACAATAGAATAGAAAAACTTGGTGAGTTTACACCTACGGAAGCTGATTATAATCCAACATGGTATTCACGACCTCGTTTTATTCAATTTGGTTTAGCTCTACAATTTTAATTATTAACTTTTTGATGAATTATGCGAAAAACAAAAAATAATTTAAGACCGTTTATTTTAATTCTAATAGGATTTTTCTTAATAGGAAAAAGTTTATTTGCGCAAATTGATGCAGGTAATTTGGAATTTGATACTGATGCAAATAAAAGAGGTTCTGCGGCAGCAGCAATGCTGGGTATTGGAATAGGTGCACGTGCCGAAGCTTTAGGCGGTGCATTTGTTGCAATTGCAGACGATCCCTCTGCGCTTTATTGGAATCCAGCTGGTATAGTCCAATTAAATTCGTTATCAGTTTTGGTTACCAAGGCGAATTGGCTTGTTGAAACAGATTTTAGTGCGCTTGACTTTGTTATTCCTATCAATTCAATGAATTCTGCTATCGGGTTGCATTTGGCAATATTGGATTATGGAGATAATCCTGTCAGAACTGTTTTTAGACCTGAAGGTACCGGAGAAACATATTCAGCATCTGATTTTGTTGTTGGACTTTACTGGGCTATGAGTATTACGGATAGAGTTTCCGTTAGTCTTGGATTAAAATATTTTCAGGAAACTATTTGGCATGTTAAAGGATCAGCTTTAGCAGCCGATCTCTCAATTCTCTTTCAAACTCCTTGGAAAGGTTTAAAACTAGGAGGTACTATCAGTAATCTCGGGCCGGAATTCGGATTAGCGGGTAGAGATTTGACAAATGTTGAAGATGTAGATGGAAGGAAACCGATATATTTCAATAATGATAATGTACCAATCAATATAGCTACCGAAACTTATCCCTTACCGTTATTGTTCAGATTTGGTATCGCTTATAAATGGGAACTTAATGAGAGTAATTCCATTACGATAGCTAGTAATTTAAATCATCCGAGTAATAATGTTGAATCTGTTGATGCAGGTCTTGAAGCGCGGATATTTAATTCGTTTTTTCTTAGGGGAGGTTATCAATCAATGTTTACAGATTATTCTGCAAACGGATTAACTCTCGGTGCTGGAATTAATTATAAAATATTGGATGTGATGTCAATAATTGTTGATTATTCTTGGTCGGATTGGGGAGTGCTAAATTCTGTCCATAGAATTTCAATAGGAGTAAGTGCATATTAAAAGATTTTATTGTTTAATAAAAACTAAGTTATTAAAAAATTGTGATTAAAACAGGAGTAGTAAGTGTTTAACGTAAAGAGTGTTTATAAAAAGGTATATAATATAATTTCCTTTTTGATCATTGCTATTTTAGTATCATTCAGCGTACCTCGTAATATTCATGCACAAGTTGCTGGTGCTCAATTTGATACACAGCCTATGCATTGGGCAAGATATTGGGCTCGTGCAGTATTTGATAGAAATCTTGTTTATACGCCTATATGGAATATAGGTAACATAACCGATTCCGGTGTTACGCCTAGTAGATCGTTAAGGTGGCCGGGTAGCGAGGGTTTAAGTTATGCCGTCAGGGCTCACTTTTTTATTGGTGCATATGTAACAGATATGACTGCATATAAAGGGAAGCAGGTTCCTGACGAAAGAGACGGTAAACAGTTCGGTATTGTTAGTGATGCCTACTTACCGCACGTAAGTACTTCAACAGTAGCACAGCTTTCTTCAGACAGATCACATCAGCAGATATGGCAGCCATTCCCAGGCTTTTACAATGATGGATTTTATGGCTATATATGGGGAATAAATGAGGATACTAACGGTGACGGTGAGCTGGCCCCAAGTGAAGATATTAATTATAACGGACAATTAGATTATAATCTTGATCCTCCGGCCGGAATATTAAAAAGTATGGCGATAAGTACTGATAAACGAACTTGGCCTGAATACTGGCCCGGCGGTTCCTATGTTGGTGATGATCGCCAACCGGCAGGCAGACCGCCTAAAACTTCGGGTCCGGGAAAACGTGTCGGTCAATGGAACGGTGAATATAAAGCTGCTCCGATAGCTGATCAGGAAACTCTTTATATGATGGATGACCATGAAAATGATTTTTGGAATGATTACAAAGATGTTAATTATTGGCCAATGAAAAATCCGGATGGTACTCCTGATACAACAGAATGGAACAATCCTAATGTAAATAAAGTGGCTATTGCCGGTTCAGGCGTAGAAGTGGAATCTCGTACCTATGGCTGGTTCCACCCGCTTGCAGAGGACTTACTCGTTTCTGTTTATAGAGTCAGGAACTACAGCGATTATGATTTGAATCGTGTTGTAACCGGCATGTGGGCAGATCCAAATATTGTTCAAAGTAATTTTAATGCTGCCGATTATATTGTTGCTACGTATGGCGCAGGTGAGGAAGGACGATTAGAATTTGACGTTCTTTACGTATGGCATAAATTCCCGGATCAGCTTAATACTTTTCAAAAAGTTGGTGTATTTGGTTTCGGATTCTTGGAAAGTCCTGGTATTGATTACAATGGTATAGATGATGATAAGGATGGAATGATTGATGAATCCATGTCTGACGGTATTGACAATGACGGAGACTGGCGTCCATTTGAAGATATTGGTATTGAGGATATTGCCGGTACAAGAGGTAATGGTATATGGGACACAGAAGATGCTAACCTGAACGGGGGTCTTGATCCTGGTGAAGATGTCAACAAAAATGACAAATTGGATTTTGAACCGATCAACGATGATCGCGGAACTGATGGTATTGGTCCTGATGAAAATGGCTGGCCTGGTCCCGATCCTGACGGTACAGAAACAAATGGTACATACGAAATTGGTGAGCCTAATTTTGATGTAACTGATATAGACGAAGCCGACCAAGCAGGTTTGGAACATGTTTTTGTATATGAAAATAATAAAGTACTAAGAGATCAGAAAACATTTTGGGATAAATATATTAGTAGACCTGGTCAGAGAATTGAAGCTAGCGATGATGACATCGTCTTCTTATTTGGTGCAAAAGATGTTAAACTTGAAACAACTGACAAACTTCAGCAAGCTTCAAAACCAGTATGGAAGAGGTTTACAATTACTCTGCTGATGGGTGAGGATCAAGATGATATTGTTCGAAATAAATCAACAATGCAGAATATTTATAACAATAACTATCGTTTCCTAACTCCTCCGTTGCAGCCTACGCTGGTGGCAAATGTATCCAGCAAAAAAGTTCAATTGTATTGGGATTCGGCTGCTGAGTTATCAAAAGATCCATTTTTCGGTTTTGATTTTAATGGCTATAGATTATATAAAAGTACAGACCCGGATTTTCTAGATATTAAAAAGGTAACAGATGCATTTGGGAATGTTTTACTTTTTGAACCGCTTGAAATATTTGATAGAGCAGATGATCATTTAAAAGGAGTGCATCCAGTACCGTTTCCTAATCTTGGTGTGCATTACGATATGGGTAAGAATAGTGGTTCTTGTAGAAAATGGGCGTACTTATTACTATGCTGTCAGCTCAATTGATGCCGGTAATGATTGGGATTTTTACGAACGCGGATTGGTAACCGTTGATTACCCGTTGAAGGCTATGCCAAGTGAATCTCCTTTTAATATTACAGTTAATGAATTGGGAGAAGTTGTATTCAGAGATAGGAATACTGCAGTTTGTACACCGCAGGAACCTG
>QILJ01000429.1 GCA_003233295.1 Ignavibacteria bacterium
ATCCTATCAACCACCTCGCGCCAGAATTCAACAGGAAACATTTCATCAAACTGCGCCCTAGTCATTGCATGGTCTGCCCGCGATGGGATATCTCCTCCTCTGCCTGGCTGAGGGTACCACAAACGAGAAAAATGTTTTTTAGCCAATGTCATTGCAGCATCAAAACGAATGATCGAGAATCTGCGTGCGACATCAATTATCTTTTGGATCACAGCTTCACGAACTTCCTGCTTCAGCAAATCCAGTTGTGCAGTATCGTTCCACGGCATCATCGTTCCGTCGTTCCCGTGATAGATATACCGAATATCATTATAGCGTTTATCAATTCTTCTGAAGACAACAGCGGCGTCAGTTTTTCTCCAATAACCGTCCTCAATTTTTATCTCTATATCGGGATGTTCGGATAAATCCTCACCGGTAAATTGATAAGACGGGAAAGGCGATTCGAGAACTTGTATAAAATAATCAGGATGATTGATAACCCAATCTGAAAAAATACCTGTATGATTCGGCACCATGTCGCTTGCAAGACGAATACCCCGCTGTTTTGCTTTTTCGTTCAGTACTTGAAATGCTTCTTCTCCCCCGATATCGTGTGCAATTTGATAATCGTATAAAGAATATGCTGATGCAACCGCATCAATATTTCCCATTATGTGTTTGATCCTTTTAGAAGCGGGACTCCGTTCCCAAACTCCGATAAGCCATAACCCGTTCATATTCCAATGAGCAAGCTGGTCCAATTCTTCATCGGGGATTTCGTCCAAACGCCTTATCTGCCGCTGATATTTTTTCGATAACTGATCGAGCCATACATAAACATTTTTTGCAATCATAACTACGTTCGGCATCCATGGAATATCGGAAGTGAATCTTTCCGGTTCATCGTAATCGTCCAGACTATCCTCAAGGTAATTATAACCGGATTTACCAAGCGCAGCACCGTCAAGCCAATCCATCTTTCCTTTATACTGAGGGACAATGGAAGGTCCGGGACCGCCGCCAGGACCGCCTAACATAATCTCTTCCTTGATCAGATCTTTACTTGTAAGTATCTTGTTGTGGAATTCATCTTTTAAAACAATTTTCCATTTTTCTGAAATGAATTCCAACTGCGCTTCAAAGTTATCGGGGTTTTTTAATATAGGAGTTTTAAGAAATGTGATCAGATCTTGGTCTTCTTCCCCTATCGGTTTTTCATTCTCAAAGAATTTGCCAATCTCTGAAATTAACTGCTTATACTGTTTCTTCTTTGAAATATATTCTTCATCAAAAAGTTCTTTTATATTTTTATTTGCCGGATTGATATTTGCGAAGTTCAATAGAACAAGTTCTTCCAAAGTGATTAGATAATTTGATCTGCTCCCGGTATAGGAATTTAGGTAATCGAAAATTGTGAGCTTACCTTTGTAAACTTCAACAGGAGGAAACTTTTCAACAAAATCGAATAACAATTGTCTCAGTCCATCTTCACCTATTTTGTTCTCCAAATATGCACGGGCTTTGCTAAATACTTTCGGATTTATTTCCTCTTCATAAATGCGAATTACGAAATGAAATATCTCATCAATTAAACCGGCGGCATTAACTTCACTTACCTTCAGCTTATTTGCATCATCTCTTTCTTTATTCAGAATTGCGACAAACTTTCTAACTTGAGTGAAATTTGCAAAAATAACATTCCCGTTGAACGAGAAGAGTTCATCGGATATACCATATTTCTTTCTAAGATGAGCAGCTATATGGAATTCATTTTTATAGGAGCTTGTATTGCCTCTTCTGGGAAATCTGTCCGACTTAGTTTGTATTCGCATTGCCATTTAAATTATATGGATAATTATTCTTATAACTTACAAAATAAATTGATAATCGATTTAAAAATATTTAACAAATTATTTTATTCTTCGCTTATCAAATATTTTTCAAATTTTCTTCTATGTTCCTCTGTCAACCTGAACGGCTTATTTGTTTCACCATTAATGAATAAACCTTTTTGACTTCCCGCAGCGGCAAGTATCTCGTCATTTTTATAAAATCTGAATTCTATTATTGCCGACGCCAGATTAAGCTTAGATATCCAAACTTCGACAGTCACACTGTCTCCATAAAATATCGGCTGCTTATAGGTAATTTCAGTACTGACAAGCACAGGGAATATTCCAGATTTTTCCAATTCAGTTGCAGACAATCCGATAGCATCTAGAAGTTTCAATCTGCCAATTTCCATCCATTCGATATAGACGATATTACTCAAATGATGCACAAAATCTATCTGGTAGGTATAAACTTCTAAATCAAATTTTAGTTTTTTCATTTTGCTGATATCATATTTGTTAGTTTTCCTTCACAAATATACGCAATACAATTTATTTTGAGAAAAATAAGAATCCCAACTTCTAAAACTAATTAAGGCGTTTCAAGAAGTTGGGGGTGATAACCCAAATGGTTATTTGTAGAAAGTTATCATCTCTTACTCCAAGTAAAGCGTTTATTCATCAGAAGGCTTCTAATGCATAATTAGGGTTAAACCATTTAAGAGCTGCAATTAAAGCTAAACTAAATTTTAAATAAAATATGGTGGCTAAAACTAATCCATCAACTGACTTAGGAGTCTTTATTTTTAGCTAAATTTGGTTTTATGCAAGCGGCGGTATCAATAATATTATCAAAGTCAAGCACAACAGTTTGTCAATCTTCCAATTTGTTTACTCTCGAATTTTATCTAAAAGTTTGTTTAACTCTCGTACTTCTTTCAGTGATAAATTACGCAAAAGATTATCTATTGTTTTCTCACAGCTATCCATATTTTCCAACAATTTTAATCCGTTTTTTGTAATGTCAACATCTTTTTGCCTCCTATCGGCATGATTTTCCTGTCGATTAACCAGACCGCTAGCGTATAATTTATCAACAATCCGGCTTACATCTGAGTTTTTATCCAACATTCTCTCTTTTATAAATCCAATAGAAAGAGGAGCTTCGGAACGAAACCCCCTTAATATTTTTAAAATATTATATTGTGATTCAGTTAATCCATGTTTTTTTAAGGATTGATGAAAATCATAAATTAGTTGTTTAACTGTATAATTCAGATTAATCAATCCCTTGTGGTATTCATTCCTGAAACGACCCTTTAATTCATCTTCAATACGCATGTTCTATTTTTATTGTTTTTGTTAAATCTAATATTTCAATTTAATTATATTTATGATTTTTTACTTGATTTTATACACAGTACAGTTCAATTTCACTGTCATAGACACTTCCGGCATCCTTAAATAATTGTTGAAATATCTTCAAACAACCGGCGAGGACGACGCGGATAAAGTTGTTTACTTTTGTCATAATATCCCATACAAATTGTCATAACAACCGATTCCGAGTCTTTCAATTCAAATTCTTTATGAATACCGTCAAAATCAATTCCACTCATCGGGTGTGTATCAACACCAAATTCTTTCGCCGCAATCATTATTGACATTGCTAATAATCCGGCATTACTTTCAGCAAATTTGAGTTTACGTTCATCGCTTGAACCATAAAGGAACGAAGCTGCTTGCTTTGCACCATCAACCATCTGCTGATTACCGCCGACGCTTTGAAGCATCTCATCCCAGACAGGATTTGCATCTGCATATCCTTCTTTATTACCAATTATAATTAAAGTTGCAGACGCTTCCAGAATTTTTTCCTGCTGATTTGCTAAATCAAAAAGTCTCTTTTTCTTTTCTTCTGACTTTACAACTAATATTCTCCACGGTTGAAGATTAAAAGCCGATGGCGCCAAAACCGCAAGATTAATTATTTCTTTTATCTGAGATTCTTCGATATTCTTATCTTTATCAAAAAAATTCACTGAACGTCTTTCGTCGAATAATGCTTTTGTTTCCATTTTAATACTCCTTAAGTTTTAAATTTGTTATTACAAATATATGTTATAACTTTATATGTTGCAACACATATTGAATATATTTTTCCAATTATATCTGTGCACATTGTTGTTGAACAGATTACTAATCTGTTTTACAATAAATTAAGCTCTGAATTGCTGTATTTTTTCAGCAATTCGGGGCTAAATTAGAATCAATAAAAACAATTGATTATAACAGCTAGGAAAAATATTTTTCCTGTTAAATTTAACAAAATATGCGTAGCACAGAATAGTATTCTGTGTTACAAAATATTTGCCCCAGAATCGCTGTATTTTTTTTACTAAATTGAAATTAGTCAATCATTAAAGTATATTTTCATGTTATATTAAAATTGGTATGTATGGCTGAAACCCCTTTAATGACGCAATATTATAAGATCAAAGATGAAAATCCCGATACGATTTTATTCTTCCGAGTTGGTGATTTCTTTGAGACTTTTGCCGAGGATGCAAAACTTGCCTCCAAGGTTTTGGGGATAACCTTGACCAAACGGGCAAACGGGAAAGCAAGCAGCGTTCCCCTTGCCGGTTTTCCTCACCATGCGATTGATACTTATCTTCCTAAACTTGTTAGAGCCGGATACAGAGTGGCGGTCTGCGAGCAGGTTGAAAATCCAAAACTTGCCAAGGGTATTGTTAAAAGAGAAGTAGTTGAGATCATCACTCCTGGAGTTTCGTTTTCAGATAAACTCCTCGATCATAAAAACAATAACTATGTAGCAGCCGTTTATCTTAACGGAAATAATGTCGGAATCTCATTTTCAGATATCTCAACCGGGGAATATTTTGCCTATGAAGTGCACGAAAGAAATCTGATTGAGCAGCTTCACCACATAAATGCATCGGAAATTCTGATATCCAAAACTCAAAAAGGAATAATGGAGCCGATAATTGAAAGCTTAAACATGCCTATCAGAATTACAAAAATTGATGATTGGATTTTCAACCTCGATTATGCTAATGATATTCTGCTTGAGCACTTTAATACCAAAACGCTTAAAGGTTTTGGCATTGAACATCTCTCGGACGGACTTATTGCTGCCGGTGTGGTTCTGAACTATCTGCGCGAAACTCAAAAAGGCAAGTTGAATCATCTCAACAAGATAATGCTTTATAATCCTTCCGATTATATGATGCTTGATTATGTTACCAAAAGAAATTTAGAGATCTCTTTCACAATGCAGGAAGGAAAGCGGGAAGGATCTCTTATTGCGATACTTGATAAAACACAGACGGCAATGGGCGGCAGACTTCTTAAAAAATGGATCGGTGCCCCGCTTAGAAAATTAGAACCAATCAGACAAAGACAGGAAGCCGTTAACGATTTATTTAAGAACGCCACACTCCGTAAGAATCTTCAAGACGAGCTGAAAGAGATCGGCGATCTTGAAAGACTGATATCAAAGGTCTGTACTGCAAGGGTCAATCCGCGTGAGCTTATAAATGTAAAATCGTCACTGAAAAAGATCCCGCTCATAAAGCAGCTTCTTGATCAGAGTGGGTCAACAACAATTCAGAAGATCAACGAAAGATTGAACGAATTGGAAAATGTTGTTGAAAAATTAGAATTGGCAATAGATGATAATCCTCCACTCAGCATTATGGACGGTGGAATTATTCGCGAAGGATTCAGCCCGGAATTGGATGAGATGCGGGACATTTCCACTAATGCTAAAAGCTGGATAGCAAATATGCAGAAGAGCGAGCGGAAACGAACCAATATTCCGTCACTTAAAGTAAGTTATAATAGGGTCTTCGGATATTACATTGAGGTCAGCAACACACACAAGAATAAGATACCGGATAACTATATTCGCAAGCAGACACTTGTAAGCAGCGAGCGATACATAACGCCGGAATTAAAAGTTTACGAAGACAAAATTCTGAATGCTGAGGAAAACATCAGCGAGCTGGAATACAGCTTGTTCAACGAGATAAGAAATTATGTCGCTGCCGAAACAGAAGCGATACAAGAGAATGCACGGCTGATCGCTATGCTAGATTGCTACCTCTCGTTTGCCGAATGCGCCGAAGCATACAATTATGTTCTGCCTGAAGTCAATGATTCTGATAAGATCGAGATAACACAAGGGCGGCATCCGGTTGTCGAAAGGATTCTCCCGCCGGGAGAAAAGTTCACACCGAATGATTACTTTATGTCAAATGATGATACACAGATAATTATTCTTACCGGACCGAACATGGCGGGCAAATCGGTTTACCTGCGCCAATTGGGTCTGCTGGTTCTTCTGGCACAAATAGGATCATTTATTCCGGCAGAAGATGCAAAGATCGGCTTGATAGATAAGATATATACAAGAGTCGGAGCGAGCGATAACATAAGCGCAGGCGAAAGTACATTTTTGGTTGAGATGCAGGAGTCCGCGAATATTCTGAATAACGCTACAAGCAATA